>NZ_JAAAHR010000120.1:0-30540 GCF_009908215.1 Nonomuraea sp. K271
GGACGGGGTTGGTGGCCGAAGCGGACCGGTTCGGGGCCGTGGAGGCGGACGGCGGGGTCGGTCATGCCCTGGTGGGGCCCGGCCAGCTCGGCCGCCGGCTCGATGACCGGCTCGGTCTCCCCCGCCGCCACGATCCGCCGTACCAGCCGCTCCCGCAGCTCCGCCGCGACCCGCGCGTGCGACGCGCGCCCCGCCAGGTTGACCAGCTCGTGCGGGTCGTTGTCCAGGTCGTACAGGGCCTGCTCGCGGTAGCGGGTGGCGGCCGGGACGTCCCACGGGTCGGCGTCCTCGGCGACGGCGTAGTACTTCCACCGGGACGTGCGGATGCCGCGCCCCACCTCCGACTCGCTCACCTGGAAGAACGCCTCTTCGGGCCACGGGGCGCGGGGGTCGCGCACCAGCGGCAGGAACGAGCGGCCCTGCATGGACGCGGGCACCGGCAGCCCGGCCGCCTCCAGCAGCGTCGGCGGCAGGTCGAGGGTGCTGACGGGACGCGAGATCGCGCCGCCCCCGTCGAAGCCGGGCCCGCGCAGCGCGAGCGGCACCCGCAGCGACGCGTCGTGGCAGGAGCGTTTGTACTCGCCGTTGCGGGTCTTGAAGTGGTTGCCGTGGTCGGAGGTGTACGCCACGATCGTGTCGTCCAGCAGGTCCATGCTGCGCAGCGCGTCGAGCAGCCGGCCGAGCCCTTCGTCCAGGCGCTTGACCTGGCCGAGATAGCCGCCCATGTGCCGGTGGGCCGTGCCGCCGAGCGCGGCCAGGTCCTGCGGCATCCAGCGGCCCTGATAACGCTCCTCGTAGCCGTCGGGGGCCGGGTAGTTGTCCACCTCGTTCTGGTGGTGCGGCTCCAGGAACGACAGGAAGAGGTAGAACGGCTCGTCGTGGTGGTCGGCGACGAACCGCACGGCCGCGTCCACGAGGGCGTCGGAGCGGTAGCCGGGCAGCAGGACGGGCTCGTTCTCCTCGTCGTAGACGATGGTGCGGTAGGCGTCGGAGGTGTGCTCCAGCGCGTTCGCCGCCAGCCACGACCGGTAGCCGCCGCGTTCCTCCTCGGGCACCGGCTCGCTGCCCGCCAGGTGCCACTTGCCGATGTAGCCGGTGGCGTAGCCCGCCTCCCCGAAGTGGTGCGCCAGCGTACGCTCCCCGGCCGGCAGCACGCGGCCGTTGCGGTAGACGCCCGTCGTGGTCGGGTAGCGCCCCGTCTGCAACGCCGCACGGGCGGGCGCGCACACCGGCTGCGGGGTGAGCGCGACCGTGGCCTGCGTGCCGTGCCCGGCCATTCTGCCGAGGTTGGGCGTGAGAGGGCCGACGGTGTCCCACCGCTGCTGGTCGGTGAAGACGACGATCACATTAGGGGGCACGTTCGGGCGCAAAAGGGAATCTCCTAACGGACTGACTATTTGATGCCGGTCAGCGCGATGCCACGGACGAAGTATCGCTGCGTGAAGACGAACAGGATGGCGGTGGGCACGAAGAGGATCACCGAGCCCGCGGCCGTGAGGTGCCACAACGTGAAGTACTCCTGGTTGAACAGGGTGAGGCCGACCGGGATCGTGCGCATCTCGGGCGTCGTGGTGGCCACCAGCGGCCAGAGGAACTCGTTCCACTGGAAGACGAACGTGAACAACCCGAGCACGGCCAGCGCGGGCCGGGTCTGCGGCAGGATGACGCTCCGGTAGATCCGCAGCTCGGACGCCCCGTCGATGCGCGCCGCGCTGATCAGGTCGTCGGGGATCGGCTGGATGAACTGTCTCATGAGGAAGATCCCGAACGCGTCCATGAGGAACGGCGTGATCAACCCCTGGTACGTGTCGAGCCACCCCATGGTGGCCATCAGCACGTACAACGGGATCATCCGCACGAAGAACGGCACCATGAGCGTGGCCAGCAGCGCCACGAACAGCGTGTTGCGCAGCGGGAAGCGAAACTTGGCGAAGACGTACCCGACGAGCGGGTCGAACAGCAGGTGCGCGAGCGTGATCGCGCCCGCCACGACGAGGCTGTTGACGATGAAGTTGCCGAACGGCGCGCGCACGAACAACTCGGCGTAGTTGCCCCATTGGGGCGAGTCCGGCACGAGGACCGCGTTCGCCGACAACGTCTCCGCCTCGGTCTGCAACGACAGCGACACCATGTAGAGCAGCGGCACCACGGTCATGAGGCAGACCAGCCCGAGCAGGGTGTAGAGCAGCGGCTTGCGCATCAGTACGTGACCTCCCCGCGCCGCCCCGCCCGCAGTTGCACCAGCGTGAACGCCACGATGACGACGAGCAGCAGCACCGACTGCG
This sequence comes from Nonomuraea sp. K271, assembly GCF_009908215.1. NCBI lineage: Bacteria > Bacillati > Actinomycetota > Actinomycetes > Streptosporangiales > Streptosporangiaceae > Nonomuraea > Nonomuraea sp. K271. The sequence goes on from NZ_JAAAHR010000120.1 coordinate 2,286, forward strand.
CCGAGGAGTAGCCGAAGTCCCTGGCGCGGAAGGCGACGTTGAAGATGTGGAAGACCGACAGGTCGGTGGCGTCGCCGGGACCTCCGTTGGTGATGATGTACGCCTGTCCGAACGCCTGCAGCCCCGAGATGACCGCCATCACCGAGACGAACAACGTCGTGGGCGCGAGCAGCGGCAGCGTGATCCGCCAGAAGCGGCGCCACGCGTCGGCCCCGTCGATCTTGGCGGCCTCGTGGTACGTCTCCGGGATGCCCTGCAGCCCGGCCAGGAACAACACCATCGTGTAGCCGACGCTCTGCCAGAGCGTGACGGCGGCGATGGTGAGCAGCGGCGAGGTGTTGAGCCACGTCTGCTCGGGCAGCCCGGCCGCGCTCAGCACCCGGTTCAGCACCCCGAGCTCGGGGTCGAGGATGTTGCGCCACAGCAGCCCGACGATCGCCACCGAGGTCAGGTACGGCACCAGCAGCAGCACCCGGAACACGACCCGCCCCCTGAGCGGCTGGTCGAGCGCCAGCGCCAGCGCCAGCCCGAGCACGATCGAGCCGAGCACCACGATCACCGAGAAGACCGCCGTGACCAGGAACGAGTGCCGCACTGCCGGGTCGGCCAGGGCCTGCGTGTAGTTGCCCAACCCGGCCCACTGGTCGGCCTGCGGCCCCGTGCGCAGGCTGGTGGTCATCACGTTGCCGATCGGCAGGTAGAAGAAGGCCGCGAAGAACAGGATCGCGGGGATGAGGAACAGGTAGGCGGTCCGTGCGTAGCGACCCGAGAGCGTGCGTGGCCTCAGCATGGCCACGCTCCGCTCCCGCCGCCGGTCGTCGTGCTCGTCCTCATGTGAGGAAGCCCTCCGCCGCCTCGGCGAACGCGCGCAGGGCGTCGGCGGCCGGCTTGTTCTGGATGATGACCTGCTGGTAGACGACCTTGAGCTGTTCGTCCCACTTGCCGAGCTGGCCGGTCAGGCGCACCTCCTGGGTGGAGTCCTTGGCGATCGGCAGCGCCTCGGCGAACACCTTGACGGCGTCGTCCTGCTGCACCTCGGGCAGTTCGGCCCACGAGACGCGCGGCATGAGCATGCCGGTCTCCTTCGTGGCGGCCTGCTCGACCTCCAGGGCGGTGATGCGCTTGATGAAGTCCCACGACAGATCGGGTCTGGTGGCCTTGGCGGGCACCAGCATGCTCGTGCCGGCCGCCTGGGTGACCTTGGTCTTGTTCTTCAGCGGCGGCGCGACGCCGAGGTCGATGTCGGCGCTGGTCTTCGCGATCGGTTCGAGGTCCCAGGGGCCGGTGAGGATCATCGCGGCGCGCTTGGCGGAGAACAACTTCTGCGGGCCCGAGTAGTCGGTGCTCGACACCGGCACCGGGGCCACCTTGTGCTTGTGGATCAGGTCGGCCTGGAACTGCAGGGCGGCGATCGCGTCCTCGATCGGCGTCATGACCTTGCCGGTCTCCGGGTCGAAGGGGGTGACGCCGGCCTGCATCATCCACGGCCAGATGTAGGTGTGGTCCTGGTTGAGCGCGACGCCGTGCACGCCGTCCGTGGTCAGCTTCTTCGCCGCGGCGAGGAACTCCTCCCAGGTGGTCGGCGCTTCCAGCCCGGCCGCGCTGAACATGCCCTTGTTGTAGAGCAGCGTGTTGCAGGTCAGGTGGAGCTGTACGCCGTACACCTTGCCCTGGTAGGAGTTGCGCTCGACGGCGACCGGCTGCCAGTCGGAGGGGAAGCCCATCGCCTCGCCGTCACGGTCGACGTAGTCCTGCAGCGACCGGGCGTTGCCGGAGATGGCGAACTCCTGCACCCAGCCACCCGGCTCCTCGACCACGTCGGGCACGGTGCCGGAGGCGAAGTCGGCCAGCAGCCTGGTGCGCAGGTCGGGCCACTGGTATTTCTGCAGGTTGACCTTGACCTTGTTGGCCTGCTCGAACTCGGCGATCACCTTGCGGTAGGCCTGGTAGTCGTGTCCGGCGTTCCAGTAGACGGTGAAGGCGCCGGGGGCCGCGGTCTGCGCGGGCGGCGCTCCCGCGCAGGACGACAACACCGGCACCGCGGCAGCCGCGCCGGCCAGGCGGAGCACGTCACGGCGGGTCAGTCGGTGGGCGTGGGAAGACATCTCGGATTCCCTTCTAGGAGGAGCCCCGCCGCAGGAAGGTCCAGGACCGGACGATCTCGCGGGCGGGCGGCGGCTCCTCGGCCTGGAGGCGGTCGAAGAGCAGGCGTACGACGTCGGTGTAGTCGTGGCGGAGCGGGCCGACGGTGCTGAGCTGCGGCTTGCTGATGAGACCCTCGTCGATGTTGCCGACGCCGATCACGGCCACGTCGTCCGGCACGCGCAGCCCGGCGTCCCTGGCGGCCCAGATCGTGCTGATCGCGGCCCGGTCGGAGGCCGCGAAGATCGCGTCGGGGCGGTCGGGAGAGCTCAGCAGCTCGGCGGCGGTCTGGTAGGCGGAGACGCGGTCGTCCGCGCCGGAGGTGACGATCCGCGGGTCGACGCCGTGCCGTTCGAGTGCGGTGGTGTAGCCGAGCAGCCGGCCCGCGGGTTTGTCGCGGTAGAGCTCGAAGCGGTGCGCCATGAACGCGATGCGGCGCCTGCCCTCCGCCAGCAGGTGCTCGACCGCCTGCGCGCACGCCTCGGTCTCGGGCGTACGGACGACGTCGCACCCTTCGAGCCCGCTCTCGTTGCTCAGCACCACCATCGGCAGGCCGGTGGCGGCGAGCCCGGTGAGCAGGTCGTGGGTGAAGTGGTCGCCGACGACGTTGACCAGCGCGCCGTCGGCGATGCCGCCGCGCAGCACGTCGATGGCGGCGCTCGCCCGCGCCTCCGAGTAGACGGTGAGCGTGACCACGGAGTAGCCGCGGGCGTCGGCCATCTCGTGCAGGTCGGTGGCCAGCCGCTCGTCGCTGGGAACGCCGCCGAGCGAGCTCAGCACGAGGCAGACCCGCTGTGTGCGGCGCTTGCGCAGGCTTCTCGCGGCCTGGTTGGGGGTGTAGCCGAGCTGCCTGGCGGCGTCGAGCACCCGCTGCCTCGTCTCGGCGGCCACGGGACGGTCGCGGCCGCTGAGCACGTAGGAGACGGTCGCCACGGACACGTTCGCCAGCTCGGCCACCTGTCGTGCGGTAGGTCTCATGTTAGTCGAATAACGTAGCATTCCCGACAGGGATAAAGGGTATATTTCTGGGGAAACATCGCGCACACCGATGGACATATGGGGAACATCACGCCTCGGAAGCCAGGCGTGTGAATCGATTAACACCCTATTTCGCACGACCCGCCCGATCAATAGGTGAGCCCGCCCGGTGTTCCAGCCCCTGCTCTCAACCACAGCGTGGCGAAAGGCATTTTCCACCACTCTCCGTTACCTTTCCTGATGAACGGGGGGAGGATCTGTGGACGATCTGGTCATGGGGAGGGTGTCGCGCCGGGTGTTCGTCACCGGCACATTCGCGGCGCTGGGGCTCGGCACGGCCCTGGAGAAGCCGGCGGCCGGGGCGGCGGCGCGGCCGCGGAGGACGGTGCTGCGAGCCAGGCCCGCCAAGGTGAAGCTGGGCAAGCGCACCGTCTCCACCTGGACCTACAACGGCGTGCTCCCCGGCCCGCTCATCGAGGCCACGGCCGGCGAGACCGTCGCCGTCAAGCTGGTCAACGACCTGCCCGATCCGACCACCGTGCACTGGCACGGCATCGCGATCGACTTCCCCATGGACGGCGCGCCCGGCTTCTCCCAGGCCTCCACCCGGCCCGGCGGCACGTTCGACTACGTCTTCAAGGTGCCCGACCCGGGGACGCACTGGTATCACTCGCACGTCGGCACCCAGCTCGACCGCGGGCTGTACGGCCCGCTGATCGTGGCCGACCCGCGCGAGCCGCTGCGCTACGACGAGGAGTTCACGGTCGTGCTCGACGACTGGCTCGACGGTGTCAACGGCACCCCCGACGACGCCCTGCGCCGGCTGAACTCCTCCACCGAGCACGACGACAGCCTGCGCAGCGAGGCGCTGGGCGGCGTGGCCGCCGAGCTGCGCCACCCGCTTTACCTGATCAACGGCCGCCCGCCGGCCGCACCCAGGACGTTCGCCGCCTCGCCCAGGCGGCGCGTCAGGTTTCGGGTCATCAACGCGGGCGCCGACACCGCCTTCCGGGTCGCGCTCGGCGGGCACCGCATGACCATCACCCACACCGACGGGTTCCCGTGCTCGCCTGTCACCGTGGACACGTTCATCATCGGCATGGGCGAGCGTTACGACTTCGTCGTCACCCTCAAACCAGGCGCGTTCCCGCTGGTGGCGCAGGCTGAGGGCAAGGGCGGGCGAGCGTACGCGGTGGTGCGGACCTCGCGTAAGGCCGACGCGCCGCCGTCGCGCGTCAAGGTGCCCGAGCTCAAGCGACGGATGCTGGAATATCAGGACCTGAACGCCCGGCCCGTCGACCACCTCCCCCTCCCCACCAGGGCCGTCGCCGTCACGCTCGGCATGCGGGAGTCGGGCAACGAATGGACGCTCAACGACCGGCTCGCGAGCGACCCGCTGCGCCTGCGCGTCGAACCGGGCGAGACGCTGAGGATCGTCCTGGACAACCAGTCACCCATGTGGCACCCCATGCACCTGCACGGCCACACCTTCCAGCTGCGCGCCCGCAAACGGTACGGGCCCCGCAAGGACACCGTGAACATCAAGCCGCGCGAGCGCCTCCACATCGACGTGCACGCCGGCAACCCCGGCGAGTGGATGTTCCACTGCCACAACCTGTACCACCAGGAGCAGGGCATGATGGGCGCCATCGGTTACGGCCAGGCACCGCCGCTGCGGCCCGACATGATCCACGGCGGGCACTCCGCCGGAGAGAAGGGCCGCGGCCGGCACTGAAGCGCGCCGCCCCTGCCATGTGCCACATCACCGTGATCACCCTTGCGGCCCGGCACCGGGCTACGCGAGGATCGCCGGACTGGAACCCCACCCTGCATGACGACACGGAGAGGCTTGTCGTGCGCGCTACAGAGAACATCGAGCAGTTCGGATACCGGCAGGAGTTACGCCGCGGGGTCGGGCTGACCGACCTCGTGTCCTACGGCCTGGCCTTCATGGTGCCGATCGCGCCTTTCGCGATCTTCGGCCTGGTCTACTCCCGCTCCGGCGGCATGCCGGTGCTGGCGTACCTCGTCGGAATGGTCGCACTGCTCTTCACCGCCGCCTCGTACGCGCAGATGGTCAAGGCTTTCCCCCTCTCAGGATCCGTCTACAACTACGCGGGGCGCGGCATCGCCCCTCCGGTCGGGTTCATGACCGGATGGATGGTCCTGCTCGACTACATCCTCGTACCCTGCCTGCTCTACCTGGTGGCCTCCCTGGCCATGCACGACATCGTGCCGGACGTGCCCGTCTGGGCCTGGCTGATCGTCTTCGTGGCCGTGAACACCGGGATCAACCTGCGCGGCATCCGCATGACGGTCCGGCTCACCCGCATGATGATCGGCTTCGAGCTGCTCGTCCTGGGACTGTTCCTCCTGGTGGGCGTCTGGGCGCTGCTCCAGGGCAAGGGCCACGGGTTCAGCCTGTCCCCGCTGTTCAACCTGGAGACCTTCTCCTGGCCGGTGATGTTCGCCGCGGTGTCCGTGGCGGTCCTGTCGTTCATCGGGTTCGACGGCATCAGCATGCTCGTCGAGGAGTCCACCGGCGGATCCGCCCAGGTGGGCAGGGCGATGCGGGTGGCGCTGGTGCTCGCCGGCCTGCTCTTCGTCACGCAGGTCTGGGTCGCCTCCCTGCTCGTGCCCGACCCGAACGGGCTGCTGAGCCAGGACAGCGGCACCGCGTTCTACGACGCCGCCGCCGTGGCGGGCGGCGAATGGCTCAGGAACGTCACCCTGACCGCCACCGCGCTCTCCTGGGGCGTGGCCAACACCATGGTCGCCCAGGTCGCCGTGTCGCGCCTGCTCTACGCGATGGCGCGCGACCGGCAACTGCCGTCGTTCCTCGCCAAGGTGTCCGTCAGGCACTCGGTGCCGGCCAACGCCATCGTGCTCGTCTCCCTGGTGTCCGTGGGCATCGGACTGTGGATGTCGGGCCGCTCCGACGGCGTCGACCTCCTCACCAGCCTCATCAACATGGGCGCCATGGCCGCCTTCATCGTCCTGCACGTCTCGGTGATCGTGCACTACGCGCTGCGCCTCGGCTCCGACAGACTCTGGGCACACCTCGTCGCGCCGCTGATCGGCATGGGCATCCTGGTCTTCGTGGTGATCAACGCCAACGTCCTCGCCCAGATGGTGGGCCTCGTCTGGCTGGGCGCGGGCGTCGTGGCGCTGGCCGTCCTCTACGCCATGGGCCGCCGGCCGACCCTGGACGGCATGCCCGCCGAGGCCGGACGAAGGTGAAGGAGGAACCGCGTTCCATGAACGCCCTGCCCCTCCACCACGACCTGTACCTCATCGCCCACGACCAGTCCGGCAGGCCGCTGATCCACCTGTCGTCGATGTCGCTCGGGCTGGCCGGCGCCGTGCTGCTCGACCTCGCGCTCGGCGGCCGCGTCGCCGTCGCCGAGGGCCAGGCAGCCGCCACCCGGCGCGCCCCCACCGGCGACGCGATCGCCGACGGCCTGGTCTCCTCCCTTCTGCGTCACCGCGCCGGAAGGCAGCTCAGGTATCTGGTGAAGAAGACGGCGGACGGCATCCACGACCGCACCCGGGAGGCGCTGCTCGGCTCGGGCGTGCTGGTCCAGGTCAGCGGGCGCCGCCTCGGCGTGCTGCCGTACACGCGGTACGAGCCCGCCGACATCGCCTCCGTCGTCCGGGCCTCCGCAGGGGCACGCTCGGCGGTCGAGGGCTGGAAACAGCCGGACGCGCGGTGCGCCGCGCTGTGCGGGCTGGTGGCCGTGCTGCGGCTGGATGCGGAGCTCTACCTGGACCAGCCGAGCGCCCGGCTCGTCGGCCGCCTGCGCGAGATCGCCCGCGACAGCTCTCCCGTGGTGGGCGAGGTGGTCACGGTGGTGGACGCCCTCGTCGGCGAGGCCGCCGTCGCCGTCTACCGCTGACCCGCAACCCACCGCGCCACCGCGTCAGGGGAAGAGGGCGCGAAGTTGGGTGATGACCTCGACGATGGGGGTGATCTGGGCCGCGCGGGTGGAGAGTCGGCCGAGCGCGTCGAGGATGCGTGACCGGTCGGGCTCGGCCTCCGCCAGCTCCTGCCGGACGTCGCCCGCGTCCCTGCGCGCCCGCGCGGGCTCCACCAGGTCGGCCTCGTGCGCCGCGAGCAGGCGGTCGAGCCGCGCCAGCAGCGCCTGCGCCTCCCCGCCCGCCGGTTCGCCGCCGTTGACGACGACCGCGCGGGCGTGTGAGCCCATCGCGATCGGGCCGCTGACCTGGCCGCCGCTGACGTGTATGCCGTATTCGTCGCCCATGGCACTCTCCTCGCTCGTCACGCGCCCGGCCGGGCGCCGGTGTGCACGGTGGCCGATGCGTGCCGGCCGAAGGCGATGGGGCCGCTGACCGAGCCGCCCGCGCCCACGGACACCGTGTTCATGGTCACGCTGGCCGCCTGCAACCGGTAGGCCCCCGTGTCGACCTCGTGGTCCTCCAGGAAGTCGAGGACCGCCTCGGTGAGCCGCTGCTCGATCATCCGGGTGTATTTCGTGACGTCGAGCACCTGGATGTGGGTCTGCAGGTCCGCGCCGGCGCCGAGCTCGCGAACGCTGAAGCGGGCGCCGTACGGATAGACGATGTGCTTGCGCGGGTCGGGGGTCATCAGGCTCTTGCGCACCGCCTGCACCGCCGTGCCGGCGACCTGTGCGGGAGCGGCCAGCACGTCGCGCAGCAGCCGCAGCTTGAACACCTTGACCGCCTCCCACGCGATCCCCACGCCGGTCATCGTGGGCAGCTGGTCGACCACGTGGTAGGCGCCGAGGGCGGGCGGCAGCACGGTCACCACGAACTGGGTGTAGAGCATCCGGCCCTCGACCGCGAGGTAGATGAAGGCGGACGTCAGCGCCTCCTGATCCTCCGCGGGGGCGACGAGGTCGCCGCCGGCGTCGCGGATCTCCTGGCCGTCGTTGTTGATGGTGAGCCGCTGGTAGTAGCGCACGCCGCCCTGGGGGTGGCGGATGATGGCCTCGATCTCCTCCTGCGTGGCCTCGCACTTGGGCAGGCCGTGCTGGCCGATCATGGGATGCGCTGCCCTGGCCCGGTCACCGTGCCAGTCGCTGACCGTGAAGATGCCCCTGGTCACCACGTGGTCGCCGATGTCGAGGCGCTGTATGCCCTCGTTGGGCCGCAGGACACGGTCGCGCATGTCCTTCAGGCGCTCGCGGACGAACGTGTGCAACTCCACCGGGTCGATGTCGACGGGGTCGATGCGCCGCCTGCTCACGTGGTCGTGGCGTACGCGGTCGAGCTCGACGGCGATCGACCAGCTGCGATCGATGGTCCCGGCGCCCATGAAGGCGTCCTCGTTGGCGTACATCGTCACGTTGCCCCACTGGGCCCTGCGGATGTAGTCGAGGCGGCGGGCCGTCCTGGGGTGGGTGACCCCGGTGACGGGCTCGGGGGTGCCGGGCCGCAGGGTGCCGGCGAGCGTGAGGTAGATCGCCACGCGGTAGGCCACGACGATGGTGAGCGTGGTGACCGGGACGAACAGGATCTCGGCCGGTGTGCTGCCGCCGCCGGGCGGGGACTCCGGTGCGTAGCCGCTGTCGTAGGACGGCCCTGAGCCGCTCAGGTCGCCCAGCATCGGCACCAGCGCGTACGCGAAGGGCCACAGGACGAACAGGGCCCCCACGAGCAGGATCGTCACGCGCACGCGCAGCGGCGCGCGCCGGACGCTGTCGACGGTGAGCAGGACGAACGGGACGAGGAGCAGCATCCACAGAATCGTGGTGAGCGGGGTGAGCACCAGGCCGACGGCGAAGAGCAGGGTGATGAGCGCGTCGCGCACGGTGAGGATCGCGCGGGCGCGGCGGCAGTGGTGGAGCACCGGCATGAGGTCGAACCCGCCGTAGGAGGGCGGGACCGCGCGGTAGGGGTCGAACAGCAGCTCGTCGAGCACCCGGTTGCGGAAGCCGTGGTCGAGGTAGGCGGCGGCGCAGAGGTAGCGCGTGGCGTTGCTGACGGGCGGCGGGCCCGATGACGGATCCGCGCTGCGCCGTGACCTCGCTGACGGGCTGTCGACGGTCATGAGTTCCGCCTTCCTTTTACGTTTCGGAACCGACCTTAGGAAAGCTTATTCAAATAGTCTCGGGGTCAGCAAAGCGCGCGCAAAACGCGTACGACAAATGTGGCATTTCGCCGGACTTAATGAAATATGCGGGAGGATGCGTTGACCCACGACCCCGGCTCCAGCCGCCTGTGCGGACGATGCGGGTCCGACGTCGGCGGCCTGCTCCAGTGCCCGCGCTGCCGTGCCCCGCTCCCCTCTCCCGGCACGACCGAGCCGGCCCCCTACCGCTCCGGATCGTTCCGTCCGCGGCGGCGCGCGCCGCTCTGGCGGCGCATGCCCGTGCTCACCGGCCTGACCGCCGCCGGCCTGGTGGGCGCCGTGACCTGGTGGGCCGTCGCCGGCCGCGCCCCGGCACCCGCGGAGTCGGCGAGCGAGGCGGCGGGCACGCCCGGGTCCGGGACGTCCGCGCCCCGGCACCTGTCGGGCGAGCCCTCCCCCACCTCGCCGTACGAGCCCGCACCGTCGAGCACGACGGCGACGCCGCCAACGCAGCCGGCCGAGCAGCAGGCCTGGGCCGTGAACGACCTGCTGTCCAGCAGCAGCTCGGCCCGTTCCAGCCTCTCCGACGCCATCGAGCACGCGCGCCGGTGCGAGCGGCGCGGGCTCGACACCATCCAGGACATCACCGACCGTCGCCGCGAGCAGCTCACCGACGCCCGTGCGCTCGGCATGACGGCGCTCGCGGGCGGCGCGGAGCTCAAGGACGCCCTCGTCGACGCGCTGCGCGCCTCGTACGAAGCCGACGCCGCGTTTCTCGCCTGGGCGCGGCGGCAGGCCGGCGGGAATTGCCGGGGATCGACCGCCGGCGACCGCGACTTCCGCCGCGGCATCGACAGATCCGGTACGGCCCAGAAGGCGAAAGTCCGCTTCTCCAAAATGTGGCGCCCAATAGCAATAAAGTACGATCTGACAACCTGGAAACCGGATCAAATCTGACACCCGCCACAATTTCACGATAAATCGAGAAACATCAGCGTCGTCGTGGCGCTCAACACGGGCACCGCCGCGGTCACGTGGTAGGGCGTGCGGGGCAGGGCGACGGCCTACCTCACCGACGGCGCCCACTCGCTCGCGCCGTCGCCGGTGCGCAGCCGTACGGTGACGCTTCCACGAAGGGCGCTCACCACGGTCGTCATGCGGTAGGCGCGTGGGGCCCCGGGCCCCTCCCTCAGCCTTTGGTGCCCGAGTGCGCGATGCCCTGGATGAACTGCCGTTGCAGGAACACGAAGACCGCGATCACGGGGAGTGAGGCGATCAGCGAGCCGGCCATGAGGACGGGGTAGTCGGTCTGGTACTGTCCCTGCAGCGCGGCCAGCCCGGCCGACAGCGTCATCTTGTCGGGGTCGGTGTTGACGACCAGCGGCCAGAACAGGTCGTTCCACGCCCAGAGCAGGGTGAGGATGGCCAGCGCCACCAGCCCGGGTCTGGCCAGCGGCAACATGACCGACCAGTAGATCCGGACCGGGCCGGCGCCGTCGAGCCTGGCCGCCTCCTCCAGTTCGCGCGGCAGCCCGAGGAAGAACTGCCGCAGCAGGAACACCCCGAACGCGCTGAACAGCCCCGGCACGATGATCGCCTGGAGGCTGTTGAGCCAGCCGAGCGACGACATGATCTGGTACTGCGGGATCACGAACAGCTGCGGCGGGACCATGAGCACCGACAGGAACACCGCGAACAGCACGTTTCTGCCGGGGAAGCGCAGCCGGGCGAAGGCGTAGGCGGCCATCGAGCAGAACAGCACCTGGCCGGTCACCCGCCCGGCCGCCATGATCGTGGTGTTGAGGAACTGGTCGCCGAACGGCAGCAGGTCGAAGACCTTCGCGTAGTTGTCCCAGCGTCCCTCGGGCAGGAACGTCGGCGGCACCGCGGTGGCGCTGCCGAGCGTCTTGAGCGAGGTGATGATCTGCCAGGCGAACGGCGCCACCATCAGCAGCGACGAGACGGTGAGGATGGCGTGCACGCCCAGTGGGCGGCGCTCAGACATAGTGCACCCACTTCCGCTGGAGCCGGAACTGCAGCATCGTCAGCACCGCGATGAGCAGCAGCAGCGCGATCACGATGGCGGCGGCGTAGCCGCGGTCGTTGGTGACGAAGGCCCGCTCGTAGAAGAGCTGGACGACGGTCTGCAACCGCGCGTACGCCGGGTTGGCGCGGGCCGCCTGGCCCGATCCGGTCATCACGAAGACCAGGTCGAACAGCTGCAGAGAGCCGATCACCGAGACGATGGAGATGAAGAACGCGGTCGGCGACAACATCGGCAGGGTGATCTTGAAGAACTGCGTGACGCGGGAGGCGCCGTCCATGGCGGCTGCCTCGTACAGTTCCTTCGGGATCGCCTGCATGCCGGCCAGGAAGATGATCAGGTTGTAGCCCATGCTGCTCCAGACGCCGACCACGACCAGCGCGTACAGCGCGGTGGCGGGGTCGGCGACCCAGTTGGGGCCGTCGACGCCGACGGTGGCGAGCACCTGGTTGACCAGGCCGTAGTCACCGTTGTAGAGCCAGCGCCACACCATCGCCACCGCGACGGGCATGGTGACCACGGGCAGGAAGAACGCCGTACGGTAGACGTTCACGCCGCGCAGTCCAGGCCGGTTGAGGAGGGCCGCGAACACGACCGCGAGCGGGATGCCGATGAGGCCGAGCGCGGTGTAGGTCAGCGTGTTGAGCACCGCCCGGCCCACCTCGGGGTCGGCGAGCAGCCGGGTGTAGTTGTCCGTCCCCGTCCAGGTGTGCCCGCCGAACGCGCCCCACTCGGTGAAGGAGAAGTACGCGGTCTGCACGACGGGCCACAGGTAGAAGATCGCCAGTCCGAGCCCGGTGGGGGCGATGAAGGCGTACCCCCACAGGGCCTCGGTCCGCGGCCGGCGGCGCCCCCTCACCGCGTGGGCCGCCCGGGCGGGCCGCGATCGGGCGGTGGTGGTCACGTCACTCCTTGGCCAGCAGGTCGTTCATCCCGGCTGCCAGGTCCGCGGCCGCCCGCTCGATCGGCACCTCGCCGGTCCACGCCTTGGTGAGGTGGGTGAGCTCCGCCTCCTGCCAGGCGGCGGTGTTCTTGGAGACCGGGTACGGCACCGCGTACGCGACGGCGTCGAGGAAGACCTGGAGCTTGAGCTCGGGATGGGCGGCCACCCAGTCGCTCTGGGTGCCGTTGTAGGCCGGGATCGGGCCCTTCTTGCCGAGCAGGTCGGCGGCCGGCTTGGAGCCGAGGAACTTGACGAACTCCCACGCCTCGTCGGGGTGCTCGGTCTTCGCGGACATGACGTTGGCGACGCCGTGGATGATCGTGGCCTGCTTCTCGCCCTTCGGCAGCGGGGCGACGTCGACCCTGTCCTTGGTGTAGTCGTTGGCGGTGAACTCGGCGACGTCCCAAGACCCGCCCCAGTACATCGCCAGCTTGCCGGCCTCGAAGAGCTGGAGCGGGGCGGTGTCGGTCATGGTCTTGAGGTCGGGCGACTGCTTGGCGGCGATGAGGTCGGTCCAGAACTTCAGGCCCTCGATCGTCTTGGGGTCGTCGTAGCCGGACTTCCTGCCGTCCGGGGAGATCACGTGGCCGCCGGCCTGGTAGATGGTGTTGTACTGGTACTCCTGGAAACTGGTGAGCTGGGCGCCGACGGCGTGGACGCCCTTGGCGGGGTCGGTGAGCTTGGCGGCGGCTTTCTTGAAGTCGGCCCAGGTCCAGTCGTCGGCCGGATGTTTCACCTTCGCGGCGTCGAAGAGCGTCTTGTTGTACCAGACGCCGACGGTGTCCATGTCCTTCGGCAGGCCGTACAGCTTGCCCTCGTAGGTGTAGAGCTCGACGAGCTGCTTGGGGTAGACCGAGGTGTCGACCTGCTCCTCGATCGGCTTGATGACGCCGTTGGAGGCGTAGAGCTGGAAGTTGGGGCCGTTCATCCAGAAGACGTCGGGCGCCGAGCCGCCGCTGACCGCGGCCTTGAGCTTCGTCCAGTAGTCGGCCCACGGGGTGAGCTGGACGTTGACGGCGATGTTCGGGTGGGTCCTGGTGAACTCCGCGGCGAGTTCCTGCATGACGGCCTGCTGGGTCGCGTCCCAGACGCCGTAGGACAGTGTCACCTTGCCCGCCTGCGCGCCCGTGCTGGCCTGCTCACCGCCTCCGCACGCGGAGGCGAGCAGCGCCGCGCAGAGGAGCGCGGCAGCGCCTCGTGCCGACTTCCACATCATCCCGGTCCTCTCCTAGAACGTGGGAGTAATGATGGAGTCCAGTGAAATTTCTTTCAAGAGTCGGCGTGTTACAGATGGCTCACGAGCGGGGTGCGGCCGTCGAGCACCCGCTCCTCGACATCGTCGAGCGCCAGGCGTACGGCGCCGAGCACCACGCCCTCGTCGCCGAGCGCCGACATGCGCACCTCGGGCGTGCGGATGCACCAGCGGTCGAGCTCGCGCCTCAGTGGCTCGATGAGCACGTCGGCCGAGCGTGAGAAACCCCCGCCGACCACGACCATCTGCGGGTCGAGCGCCAGCACCAGCGCGGAGGCGCCGAGCGCGAGGTCCTTGACGTAGCGGCGGACGGCCGCGGCGGCGGCCTTGTCGCCGGCCCGCGCGGCGGCGAACACGTCTCCCGCCTCGCCGCTGGCGGCGCTCAGGTGCTCCTGGGCGCGGATCCAGCCGAGCACCGGCAGCGCGCCGATCTCGCCCGAGGCGTTGGCGAACCCCCTGTGCAGCTTCCCGTCGATGACCAGCCCCGCGCCGGTGCGGAGCCCGGCCAGCAGGAACACCATGTCCTTGGCGTAGCGGGCCACCCCGCGCCAGCACTCGGCGAGGGCGGCGAGCTTGCTGTCGTTCTCCACCAGCACGGGGCCTGGCGCGAGCCGGCGTACGTGTGCGGCCAGATCGACGCCGGTCCACTCGGGCAGCGCCTCCGAGAGCATCACCCGGCCGGCGCCGTCGACCAGCCCGGTCGTGCCGACGCCCGACGCCCACACGTCGCCGCCGGCCAGGCCCGCGCCCTCCAGGCATTCCGCCACGGCCCTGTCGACCGCCTCCAGCCGCTCGACCCGGCCCATCGCGGGCGTGACGGGCACGCGGGCGCTGTCGAGCACGGTGCCGTCCAGGTCGGCGACGACCGCGCGGATCTTGTGACCGCCGATGTCGACGCCGAGCACCCGCCCCGCCTCGGCCCGGAAGCGGTAGCGCCTGGCCGGGCGGCCCACGCCGCCCGCGGTGGCGCCCGCCTCGGTGACCCAGCCCTTCCGCAGCAGCTCGCGCACGACGTCCTCGGTGGAGGCGCGCGACAGGCCCGTGCGCTTGGAGACCTCGGTGAGCGTGAGCGACGGCCCGCCCTGCAGCGCCTTGATCACGGCGAGCGCGTTGAGCTGCCTGAGCCGCGACAGGTCACCGCCACTCAGTTCGCCGGCCATCGGCCCCCCTTGCTGTCAGCTTTCCCAGACCGAATAATGATGGTCTCCATGATATTTCTTCGGGGAAGGTTCCATGACTGAGGTGACTCTAGCCGTCGTCGGCGGCGGCCTGCGAGGGCTGACCTACGCGCGCCGCGCCCACGCCACGGGCGCCGGGCGGGTGGTGGCGGTGGCGGATCCCGACCCGCGCCGCCGCGCCCTCTTCGTCGAGGAGTTCGGCATCGGACCGGAGCGGGCGCACACCGGCTGGAAGGAGCTCGCGGCCGGCGGGCGGATCGCCGACGCGGCCGTCATCGCCACCCACGACCAGTTGCACACCGCGCCCGCGGTGACGCTGGCGGAGCTCGGTTACCACATTCTCCTGGAGAAGCCGATGGCCACGAGCGAGCCCGAGGCCGCCATGATCGCCGAAGCGGCCCGCCGCAACGGCATCCTGCTCGCGGTCTGCCACGTGCTGCGCTACACGCCCTACACGCGCCTGATGAAGGAACTGGTGGACGAGGGCAGGATCGGGCGGCTCGTCAGCGCCCAGCACCTGGAGCCGGTCGGCTGGTGGCACCAGGCGCACTCGTTCGTGCGCGGCCACTGGCGGCGGCAGGACACCTCGGCGCCGATGTTGCTGGCCAAGGCCTGCCACGACATCGACTGGCTGGTGCACCTCTTCGGACGGCAGCCCGAGCGGGTCTCCTCGTTCGGCTCCCTGTCGCACTTCCACGCCGGTGCCCGGCCCGCCGAGGCGGCCGACCGGTGCCTCGACTGCCCGCTGGAGCCCTCGTGCCCGTACTCGGCGCCCCGGCTCTACCTGGGCTGTCTCGGCGATCCGTCGAGCGAGTTCTGGCCGTTGTCGGCCGTCACCTCCGGCCGCACCGAGGAGGACGTGCTGCGGGCGCTGCGCACGGGCCCGTACGGACGCTGCGTGTACGCGTGCGACAACGACGTCGTGGACCACCAGGAGGTCGTGATGGAGTTCGGCGACGGGGCGACGTGCTCGTTCACGATGAGCGCGTTCACCCCCATGGAGCACCGGCGCACACGGTTGTTCGGCACCCACGGATACATCGACGGCGACGGCGGCGTGCTGCGGGTGGTCGACTTCCGTACGGGCGCCGAGGAACTCGTCGCCGCCGACGGCGCCGCGGGACCGTCGGCGGGCGACGGGCACGGGGGCGGCGACGAAGGACTCACCGACGCCTTCCTCGCCGCCGTGGCCTCGGGCGATGCCACCCTGCTCCAGTCGGACGCGGCCGAAAGCCTCATGTCGCACCGCGTGGTGTGGGCCGCCGAGCAGGCCAGGCTCACGGGAACGGTCGTGACGCTCCAGGACCCCTGACGGTCAGCCCCAGACCTCCTGGGCGGTCTCGACGATCAGGGCGAGCTTGGCGAACTGCTCGTCGGCCGTGAGCTGGTTGCCCTCGACGGTGGAGGAGAACCCGCACTGCGGCGACAGGCAGAGCTGGTCGAGGTCGACGAACTTCGCGGCCTCGTCGATGCGCCGCTTGAGCGTGTCCTTCGACTCCAGCTCGCCGGACTTGGTGGTGACGAGTCCCAGCACCACCATCTTGCCCGGCGGCACGAACCGCAGCGGCTCGAACCCGCCCGACCGCTCGTCGTCGAACTCCAGGAAGAACCCGTCCACCTTCAGCTCGCCGAACAGTGCCTCGGCGACGAAGTCGTACCCGCCTTCCGCCGCCCAGGAGGAACGGAAGTTGCCGCGGCACATGTGCGTCGTGACCGTCATGCCGTCGGGCTTGGCGGCGAGCGCGGCGTTGATCTGGCGGATGTAGCGCAGGTGCATGTGGTCGGCGTCGTCGCCGCGCGCGGCCAGCTCGGCCCGCTGGGCCGGGTCGTTGAGGTAGGCCAGGCTGGTGTCGTCGAACTGCAGGTAGGTGCAGCCCAGCGCGCCGATCCTGCGCACCTGCTCGGCGTAGGCCGCGCTGAGGTCTCTCCAGAACTCCTCCACGTCCGGGTAGACCTCGCGGTCGATGGCCGCGGGCCCGCCCCGGTAGTGGACCATGCTCGGCGACGGGATGGTCAGCTTGGGTACGACGCCCGCGCCCCGGGCGGCCAGCGTGTCGCGCAGGAAGGCGAAGTCGTCGGCGAAGACCGGCTCGTTCAGCTTGATCCGGTCGTGGACCCGCAGCGCCGCCGGGGTGAACTCGATGTCGCCCTGCTCGTTGTGGAAGCGGACCGTGATGTGCTCGTCGGTGGCCTGGCCGATGCCGCCGAGCTGGTAGATGAAGTCCATGTGCCAGGAGGCCCGCCTGAACTCACCGTCCGTCGCGCTCTGCAGGCCGGTCTCCTCCTGGCGGCGGACCACCTCCCTGATGGCCTTGTCCTCCGCCTCGCGCAGCGCGTCGCCCGTGAGGTTCTCGCGGGCGCGGAGCAGCGCGGCCGGGCGCAGGAGGCTGCCGACGTGGTCGGCTCGGAAAGGGGGTGTGGTGCGCACTACTGATCATCTCCTCGGATGGAGGCCGTCGTCGGAGCCTCCGTAGAGCGTGCGCAGCGGGGCTTTGAGCAGCTTGCCCGCCGCGTTCTTGGGCAGTTCGGGGACGAGTTCCAGAGACTTCGGGATCTTGAAGCGGGCCAGCCGCCCGTCCAGGTACGCCAGCAGTTCGGCGGGGTCGGCCTTGGCTCCCGGCCGCGTCACCACCAGGGCCTTGCCGACCTCGCCCCACCGGTCGTCGGGCACGCCGATCACCGCGCACTCGGCGACCGCCTCGTGGCCGTACAGGACGCTCTCCACCTCGGCGGGGTAGACGTTCTCGCCGCCGGAGATGATCACGTCGTTGAGCCGGTCGGAGATGCGTACGTAGCCGTCCTCGTCGGCGACGCCGACGTCTCCCGAGCGGAACCAGCCGTCCGGCGAGAGCACCTTCGCGCTCTCCTCGGGCCGCCCCCAGTAGCCGGGCATCACGTTCGGGCCCTGGACGTACACCTCGCCCGGCTCGCCGGGTCCGGCCGCGGAGCCGTCGGGCGCGACCAGGCGGACGTCCGAGAAGAAACAGGGCACACCGGCCGTGCCCGCCTTGGCGATCGAGTGCTCGGCGCCGAGGAAGAGGGCGCCCGGCGCGGTCTCGGTCATGCCGTACCCCTGCAGGAACGTCAACCCTCGCTCCTGGTACGTCCTGATCAGCGGCTCGGGCACCGGCGCGCCACCGCACAGCAGGTGGCGCAGGCTCGACAGGTCGGCCCCCGCCCAGCGCGGCGAGCGCGCGAGGAAGCCGAACATCGACGGCACCCCGAACATCACCGTGACCCGCTCCGACGCGATCAGGTCGAACGTGCGCTCCACGTCGAACGACGGCTCCAGGACCACCCTGCCGCCCTTGAGCACGGTCGGGATCAGTGTCTGGGCCAGCGCCGCGATGTGGAACAGGGGGGCGCTGACCAGCGTCACCTCGTCGTGCGCGAAGGGCACGTCGACCAGCAGGTTGACGGTGTTCCACGTCAGGTTGCCGTGGGTGAGCATGGCGCCCTTGGGGCGGCCGGTCGTGCCCGACGTGTACATGATCAGGCACACGTCGTCCTGGCCCACGGGCTCGTCGACGGGCTCGGGCGATCCGCTCTCCAGGAGGTCGTCGTACGCGTCCGGCGGGATGTGCTCGCCCGGCAGTCCGGCGCCGTCCCGCCCCTCGCCCAGCACGAGGAGCTTCGCGTCGGCGTCCTCCAGGATGTAGCGCAGCTCGGGCGTGGCCAGCCGGGTGTTGAGCGGGACGAACACCGCGCCCAGCAGCCCCGCGGCGAAGAACGTCTCCACCATCGAGGGCTGGTTGGCCCCCAGGAAGGCCACCCGGTCGCCGCGCCGCACATCGAGACCGGACAGCGCCGAGGCCAGCCGGTACGTACGGTCGCGCAGGTCACGGTAGGTGCGATCGTGCCCGAGGTAGCTCAGCGCCACCCGCTCGGGCGTCATGCGCGCCCTGCGTGCCGGCCACGAGCCTGTCCCCTGATTCCGCATCGGCACTCCTTGACGCTCAAGCCCTCAAGTTAGGCCACCTGGCGATCGCTGTCACCGTTCTGCCCAACTTTCGTCGGGGACGGTGTCGAGGAGCCCGTCCGCGACCGCCACCGCCTCCCCTCTGAACCGCTCGTGCAGCGCGTGGCAGACCCGCTGGGCCTTCTCCGCCGGCCAGTCGTCCGGAAGGTAACGCAGCGGGAGCCGCGGATCGGCCCTGATGATCTGCAGCCAGCCGGTGAGCAACATCAGCGAGCGGGCCAGGTCGTCGGGCGCCTCGGGCGCGGGATCGGCCTGATCCCAGCGGCGCAGGAACTCCCGGTAACGATCTCCGAGGCCCTCCAGGTCGTACGCGTCGCGCACCAGGGTGGGCATGTCGGTCGGACGTCTCGGCTCGGCGGAGAAGACCTTCACGTTTGCCCCGAGGTCCTCGACCACCTCGGCGGGGTCCACCTCGCCGGGGGCGATCCAGAGCCCGTTCTGCAGCGGCCCGAACCCGGCCCAGATCAGCCGCGAGCGCAGCTCGTGCCGCTGCCGCTGCCACGATTCGGGCAGTGAGAAGCCGATCAGGGTCCAGCGGTCGTCGTCCGCGTCGTTGACCACGCCGCTGTGCCAGATGCGCCGCTCACCGTCCTTGAGCACCTCGGCGCTCGTAGGGGTCAGGCCGAAGTACATGCGCCGGCCCGAACGACGCCGGCGCAGCAGGCCGCGGCGGACCATGCGGGTCAGCGTCGAGCGCGTGGCCTCCTCGGAGATCCCCACCCTGGCGAACGCCTCGATGAAACTTTTCGACGCGACGCAGACCCCTCGACCGTATACGTGATCTCCTAGAAAGGTCAGAATCACCGATTGAGGCCGCATCCAGCCCTCCCCCAGATATTCGGCAATCTATTGACAGCCGTAATGTACCTGCCTACATTCGGGCCACACGCGACGGCTCCCTAGCGACCGAGCCGCCTCACGCAGTGAGCACGGAGGTCCTGATGCGCAGGTTGCTCCCGTCCCTGGCCGTTCTCGTGCTCGCCGTCGCCGCGTGCGGCGGCAGCGGCGGCGGCGGTGACGGGTCGAGCGCGCAAGATCCGATCAAGGTGGGGCTCATCGTCTCCCTGACCGGCAACTACACCCCGCTCGGCAGCGAGGACAAGAAGGCCGTCGAGCTGGCGGTCGAACAGGTCAACGCGCAGGGCGGGCTGCTCGGCCGCACGGTCGAGCTGGTCACCCGCGACGACAAGACCGCCCCCGACCAGGGCATCGTGGCCTACAACCAGATCAAGGGCGAGATCGACGCGCTGATCGGGCCGGTCTTCTCCAACTCGGCGCTCGCGATCGAGCCGCTCGCGCAGCGCGACAAGATGCCGTACCTGTCGCTGGCCCCCACGCAGGAGCAGGTCGAGCCGATCAAGCCGTACATCTTCGTCACCCCGGCCCTGTCCAGCATGTACGCCGAGCGCTACCTGCAGTACATCCAGGCCGAGGGCATCAAGACGGTCGCCGTCGCCTGGGACTCCAAGAGCGCCTACTCGGTCTCCGGGCACGAGGCGATGGTCGAGCTGGCCCCCAAGTACGGCGTGACGATCGCCGTCGACGAGTCGTACGAGACCACGACCTCCGACTTCAGCCCGCTGTTCCAGCACGTGCGCGACTCGCCGGCCGAGGCGCTCGTGTTCTGGGGCTCCGGCGCGCCCGGCGTGACCGCCGCCAAGCAGTACGTGTCCTCCGGGCTCAAGACGCCGTTGTTCCTGACCGGGTCGCAGGCCAGCAAGCTCTGGCTGGAGCCGATGGGTGAAGCCGCGGAGGGCATGATCGTGCAGAGCGCCATCGGCGTGGTCGGCGAGCACCTGCCCGACGGCAAGCAGAAGCAGGTCATCGACCAGATGGCCACACCGTACGAGCAGAAACACGGCTATCCTCCGCCGCAGTTCGCGCAGGACGGATACAGCGCGAGCCTGCTGCTGTTCGAGTCGATCAGGAAGGCGAACAGCACCGACAAGACCAAGATCCAGCAGGCTTTGGAGAAGATGGAGCTGATCACGCCGAACGGCCTCTTCCGTTACTCCCCCACCGACCACTCCGGGCTCTCCCCGGAGTACATCTCGGTCAACACGGTGAAGGACGGCCAGTTCGTCCCCACCGAGTGGGCCGAGGAACAGCTCGCCAAGACCGTCACCGCGGCGGGGTAGGGCGTGCTGGAGGTCACCGGGGTCTCGCGTTCCTTCGGGGGCGTCTACGCCGTCCGCGACGTCTCGCTGAGCGTCGCGGACGGCGAAGTCTGCGGCGTCATCGGCCCGAACGGCGCCGGCAAGTCCACGCTGTTCAACCTCATCACCGGCCACCTGGCCGCCGAGCACGGCCGGATCTCCTTCCTCGGGCACCGCGTCGACCGGCTCGCGGCGCACCGGCGGGCCAGGCTCGGCATGTCCATCGTCTTCCAGGCCGCCCGCGTCTTCCGCGGCATGACGGTCAGGGAGAACGCCATGGTGGGGCTGCACGGGTGCACCCGGGCGGGGTTCGTCTCGGCCGCGCTGCGGCTGCCCCGGCACCGGCGCGACGAGCGCGAGATCGCCGCAGAGGCCGACCGCGCCCTCGAACGCGTGGGCCTGGCCGAGTGGGCCGACCAGCCCGCCGACCTGCTGCCCATCGGCCAGCAGCGGGCACTGCAACTCGCCCGCGCCCTGTGCGCGCGGCCCAGGCTGCTGCTGCTCGACGAGCCCGCCTCCGGCCTGCGCGGCAACGAACGCGAACGCCTCGCCACGCTGATCGAGGAACTGCGGGCGAGCGGCCTGACGATCCTGCTCATCGAGCACGACGTGGCGTTCGTGACCCGGCTCGCCGACCGCGTCGTGGTGCTCGACCTGGGGCAGGTCATCGCCGACGGCACCCCCGCCGAGGTGCGGGCCGACCCGCTGGTGCTCGCCGCCTATCTCGGACAGGCCTCATGATCGACGTCAAGGATCTGGTTGTCTCGTACGGCACCGCGACCGCGCTCGACCACCTCGCCCTCACGGTGGGGCGCGGCGAGATGGTCGCCCTGCTCGGCCCGAACGGCGCCGGCAAGTCGACGCTCGCCAACACGCTCGCCGGCCTGCTCAAGCCCACCTCCGGCACCGTGCGCTCCGACGGCCGGGTGGCGCTCATCCCCGAGGGCCGCCAGCTCTTCCCCGACCTGAGCGTGGCCGACAACCTCGCGCTGGGCGGCTGGCGCTCGGGGCAGCGCGACCCCTCCCTCGTCTACGACCTGCTGCCCCGGCTCGCCGAGCTCGCCGGCCGGCGCGCGGGGGTGCTGTCCGGCGGCGAACAGCAGATGGTGGCCTTCGGCCGGGCCATGATGTCGCGGCCCGACGTGCTCGTCGTGGACGAGCTCTCCCTGGGCCTCGCCCCCACCGTGACCGCCGACCTGGCCGCCCACCTCACCGCGCTCAACTCCGAGCAGGGGCTGACCGTGCTGCTCATCGAGCAGAACGCGCGGCTGGCGTTCGAGTTGTGCCGGCGGGCGTACGTGCTGGAGTCCGGGCGGCTGGTGACCGAGGGTGAGTGCGCGGTGCTGGCCGACGACCCGCGCGTGGCCAGCGCGTACCTGGGCGGGGCGATCACATGAGCGCATCCCGGAAGGGCGGTCACATGAGAAGGCGCCGGCGAGGGGCGGCCGCATGAGCGCATTCCTCACCTACCTCCTGAACGGCCTGGCGGTCGGATGCGCGATCGCGCTCATCGCCAGCGGCCTGGTCGCCATCCACCGGGTCACCGGCGTGGTCAACTTCGCCCAGGGCACGTTCGCCGTCGTCGCGGGACTGTGCACGTCCTCGCTGCTCGGCCTCGGGTTCCCGCACGGGCTGAGCGAGCTGGCCGCCGTGCTGGCCGCGGCGGTCGCGGGTCTGCTCACCGGGCTGGCCGCCATCGGCAAGCGCGGCACCACGCCGCTGTCGGCACTGATCGTCACGCTCGGCGTGGGCGTGCTCGCGTACGCCGTCGAGATCGTCCTGTGGGGTGACCAGCCACGCTCGGCGCCCGGCCTGGCCGGCTCGGTGATCGTGGCGGGCGCGCGCATCCAGACCCAGCACCTGCTCGTCATCGGCGTGACGGCGGCCACGTTCGTGCTGCTGGCGCTCTTCTTCGGCCGTACCTACCTGGGCAAGGCGCTGACGGCCTGCGCCTCCAACCCGTACGCGGCTCGGGTCGTCGGCATCGACGTCAGGAAGATGGGGCTGCTGGCGTTCGCGCTGGGCGGGCTGCTCGGCGGCATCGCCGGGGTGCTGGTGACGCCGTTGCGGCCGATCTCGTTCGACACCGACGTCACGCTCATCGTGAACGGGTTCGCCGCCGCCGTGTTCGGCGCCCTCACCCGGCCCGTCATCACGCTCATCGGCGCGCTCCTGCTCGGCGTGGCCGAGACCATGGCCGCCGGCTACGGCTACGGCTCCCACCAGCTGGAGGTGGCCCTGGGTCTCATGCTCGTCGTCATGATCGTCCAAGCGAGCCGCCGCTCGGTCATCTCCCTGGAGTCCACATGATCAGGCTGGTGGCCGGGCTGCTGATCGCCGCCGTCACGCTCGCGCTGCCATCCGTGCTCGACGAGAGCGCGCTGCCCGTCTACATCCTGCTCGGCCTGGCCGCCATGGTCACCGTCGGGGTGTCGCTGCTCATGGGGTACGCCGGTCAGGTCTCGCTCGGCCAGGGCGCCTTCTACGCCATCGGCGCCTACACCGCCGCGCTGCTCGCGCTCAACGGCGTGCCGCCCCTCGCGGGCCTGATCGCCGCGCCCGTGGTCGCCGCCCTGTCGGCTCTCGTGATCGGCACGCCGCTGCTGCGGCTGCGCGGGCACCACCTGGCCTTCGCGACGCTCGCCATGCAGCTCATCCTGCTGTCGCTGGCCGGTCAGCTCGAGTTCACCGGCGGCGACATCGGGTTGCAGGCGATCCCGCAGTTCTCCATCGGGTCGTGGGAGGCGGAGGGCGCGACAACGTACGCGTACCTGACCTGGGCGGGCGTCGCGCTGGTGATGCTGGTGACGCACAACGTCATCACCTCGCGGCCCGGCCGCGCCCTGCGCGCCCTGGCCACCAGCGAGACCGCGGCCGCCTCCTCGGGGATCCCGGTCGGCCGCTACAAGCTGACCGTGTTCGCGCTGTCGGCGGCCTTCGCCGGGCTGGCGGGCGGCATCTACTGCTTCTACACCGGCTACGTGGCCCCGGGGTCGTTCCCGGTGCTCATGTCCATCCAGTACATCGTCATGGCCGTCGTCGGAGGGCTCGGCACGACGTGGGGCGCCGTCATCGGGGCGAGCGCGATCACGCTGCTCCTGCAGGGGCTCAACACGCTGAGCTCGCTGCCCGGCATGCCGACGTACGCGCCCAGCGTGCTGTCGTACGCCGTCTACGCCCTGCTCCTCATCGTGGTCGTGCTCTTCCTCCCCCAGGGCCTCCTGCCCGCCGTCACCGACCGGCTGGTCCGGAGGCGAAAAGAACCGTCCGTGAAAACCCGCTGACAGGGACACAGCAGCGACGCCCCAAAGTAAAGGGTCCACTATACTTTGAGGCGTGCCGTATGAGATCCGCCTGACCGACGAGGTAGACGCATGGCTCCACGAGCTGGCTGACACCGACATGCTCGCCTACCGGCTCGCCGTCGAGCACATCAACATGTTGGAGAGCACGGCCCCGGTCTTGGACGTCCCCAGGTCGGCAAGATCAACGGTTCCACCGTCGCAAACCTGAAGGAGCTACGCCCCCGCTCCACCGGCACCAGCGCTTTGCGTATCTTGTTCGTGTTCGATCCATGGCGCAGCGCCATCCTGCTCATCGCGGGCGACAAGATCCGCGAGCAGCCCGCTGCGCCCGACCGCTGGTACGGCAAGGCCATACGGCAAGCGGAAGAGTTGTACCAGACATACCTGACGGAACGCGCCGAGGAGGGGAGCCGATGACCAGCTTCAAGAAGTGGCGAGACATCCGTGACGAGCACGTGGAGCGCGCCGGAGGAGAGAAGGCGCTGGCCGAGACGCGGCGCATGATCGATGCGTATGTGCATGCATGGCACCTGGCCGAACGGCGCAAAAATGCCGGGCTCACACAGTCCGACGTAGCCGGGAGGATGGGGGTGACCAAGATGCGCGTGTCCCAGATCGAGAACGGCGATGTGGCCTCGGTAGAAGTGCTGGCCCGCTACGTCGAGGCCATCGGCGGGCGATTGGAACTGACCGCCACATTCGACGACGGAACCTATCGTATGGGCGACGCAACCGCGGCCATGTGACCCGCCTGGGCCGCCTACGCCCTGCTCCTCATCGTGGTCGTGCTCTTCCCTCCCCCGGGGCTCCTGCCCGCCGTCACCGATCGGCTGGCCCGGAGACGGCGGGCCGATCCCGTGTGGACCCGCTGAGGCCGCTCGGCAAGGTGGCCCGTGCTGCGAAATATCAAGGAAAGGTATGACATGGCACACGGTGGATGATCGTCTTCGCGCCCTGGGTCTTCGGCAAGGACCCGGTCCCCACGGTCACCTGAGAGTACGAGCCGTGTTCGTGACGGCGGTCCGGGTTCACGGCTTGATCAGCGATCCGTACGCCGCACGCACGTCCGATTTGGACGACTTGACGAACTTCTCCGGGGGTGGGCCGAGGTCGGTAACGTAGTACTTGTAGTAGATGCGGCGCGGACAGCTGGAGCCACCGATCTGCACGCTGCGCGGGCCCACGCGCTTGCCGGTCCGCAATTCGTAGACGCGAACAGGGATCTTCCGCTTCCTGAACGTCACGTTCCGGAACCCGCCGATGCTGAAGGTGGAGTTGTAGGGGCAGGTTCTGACCGCGGACCCGTCCTTGGTGTCGCCGGCGCAGATCACCAGCACGGCGTCGGCAGGGTCCTTGGCCAGCCATGGCGAGGGCAGCTTCTTCTTGTGATCGCCCCTGCCGAACAGCATCGCGCGGTGCGGCCCCTTGCCCCGGTAGGGATCCGCGCCGCGATAGGGCGCCGGATTGGCGCAGTACTTCGGCTCGTCACGGAGCCGCCCTTGAGCAGCCGCCGTACGTTCGCGAGCTCGATCTGCAGCCCGGCCCGGTCCTTCCCCTTCTTCGCCCTGGCCACGAGGTCGTCCTCGGGGTACCGGTCGAGCAGCTGCTCGTACTGCGCCTTGGCCAGATGCCAGGCGTGAGATCACCGGCCGGCCCAGATCATCCCTTTCTCGTACGACGTCCCCGGGCGACACTGGACGGCATGTCCAATATCGCACCCGTTCCCGCGCTGCGCGGCCGCGGCGAGGAGGAACGTGTCCTGCTCCGGTTACTGGACGGCGCCCGCTCCGGCTCCGGCGGCGCGTTGCTCCTGGCGGGAGCGCCAGGGATGGGGAAGACGGCGCTGCTCGACCTGGCCGCCGCGCACGCCGGCCAGGACTTTCGCGTACTGCGCGTCTCGGGGGTCGCGTCGGAGTCGCACCTTCCGTACGCCGGTCTTCACGCTGTGCTGCGCCCGGTCGCCGCGCTGCCCGCGACGCAGCAGCGCACGCTGGTGGAGGCCATGGAGGCGGGAACACCCTCCGGACTCGCCCTGCCCGCCGCCGTCCTCGGCCTGCTGACGGCGGTGGCGGCGCGGCAGCCGGTGCTGGCCTGTGTGGACGACGTGCACCTGCTGGATCCGGCCAGCCGGGAGGTGCTCGCCTTCGTGGCGAGGCGGGTGTCGCACGAGCCGGTGGCGCTGCTGTTCGCCACAGGAGCGGAAAGGCTGGAGGGTGTGCCGGTCCGGGTGCTGGGCGGGCTGGACGAGGCGGCGGTGCGGAAGCTGGCCGGCGACCTTGTGCCCGGCGGGATCGCCGGCGACCTGCTGGCGGCGCTCGACCAGGTCGCCCGCGGCAACCCCCTCGCGCTGGCCGAGCTGGTCGGCGGCCTCACCCCGGACCAGCTCGCCGGCCTGGCCGTCCCGCCCGCCACGCTCCCCCGCGGCGGGCGGCTGTGGCGTACGTACGCCGCCCGCCTGGCAGCCCTCCCGGAGGACACCCGGCGGCTCGTGTTGCTGATCGCCGCCGATCCCGGCGTGGACGTGGCGACGCTGATCCGTGCCGCCCGCCCCGCCTGCGCGCTCACCACCCTGGAGCCGGCCGAACGCGCGGGCATCCTGCACACGGCGGGAGACCGCTACGACTTCGACGACCCGGCCGTACGCGGGGTCGCCTACCACGGCGCTCCTCTCGCCCGCCGCCGCCACGCCCACCGCGTACTGGCGGCGCTGCTGGAGGAGCGGCAAGCGGACACCCCCGAGAGCCGGTTGCGACGGGCCTGGCACCGGGCCTGCACGCTCGACGCACCGGCGGGACCGGACGCGGAACGGCTGGCCGCAGAACTGGCCGCGGAGGCGTTGAACGCCCGCCCGCCCGGCGGGCCGGAGCCGTACCTCGCGCTCGAACGTGCCGCCGAGCTCACCGAGCACGGTCCGGCCAAGGCCGAGCGGCTGGCCGCCGCCGCCAGGCACGCGTGGATCGCGGGACGGCCCCAGGTCGCCCGCGCACTGCTGGCCAGGCTCCGCTCGCTGACCGCGCCCGACGACGTACGCGGCCGCGTACAGCTGCTCAGCGGCAACCTGGAGCTGCTGCGCGGCGAGACCGGCAGCGCGCGCGAGGAGCTTCTGGCCGCGGCGGCCCGCCTGCTGGCCAGCCACCGCACGCTGGGTGTGCGCGCGCTCGTCAGGGCCGCCGACGCCAGCTACCGGGCGGGTGACAACCGGGCGTTCATCGCGATCGCCCGCCAGGCCGCCTCGCTGCGCCGCCCCGACGACGGCGCCCCGGCCCAGCTCATGTTCGAGTATCTGGCGGGCATGGCCTCCACGTTCAGCGGCTCGCACCAGGAGGCCGCCGGGCCGCTGCGGCGCGTGGTGGAGCTGGCCGGCTCCGTGCACGATCCGGCGGTGCTCGTGTGGGCGTGCGTGGCCAGCCTGCTGCTCGGTGAGGACGCCACCGCGCACCGCCTGTCGGCCCGCGCCGTCGAGGCGGCCCGGCTGCGCGGCGCCGCCTCCGCCGTCCCGCAGCTGCTCGAGTACATGATCTATCCGGAGATCTGGATGGGCAGGTACGCCTCCGTCGCGGCGACCGCGACCGAGGGACTGCGGCTCGCGGAGGACACCGGCCAGCCCAACACGGCCGCCCAGCACCTGGCCTGGCTGGCGATGACGGCGGCCGTCGAAGGAGACGGGGACACCTGCCGGGTGCGGGCCGACGCCGCGATCGAGATGGCCGACGTTCACGAGCTGGGTATCGCGGGCGCCATCGGCACCTGGGCGCTGGCCTGTCTCGACCTGGCCGCGGGCCGTCCCGCCGACGCCGCCGCCCGGCTGCGCGCGGAGCGGCGCAACAACCACGTCGTGATCCGGGTCATGGCCACGCCGCACCTCATCGAGGCGTGCGCGCGTACCGGCGACCGCGAACGTGCCGCCGCCGCGCTGCGCGTGCTCGAACGCTGGGTCGGCAGCACCCGCAGCCCCGACCTGCGCGCGCTCGTGGCCCGCTGCCGCGCGCTGCTCGCCGCGCCCGGCGAGGCGGACGAGCTGTTCCGCGAGGCGCTCGACCTGCACGGCCAAGGGGTGTGCGAGTTCGAGTCGGCACGCACCCGGCTGCTGTACGGCAGCGCGCTGCGCCGCGACCGCCGCCCCGGCGCCGCGCGGAACCATCTGCACACGGCGCTGGAGACGTTCGAACGCCACGGGGCCCGCCTGTGGACCGCGCAGGCGAGGACCGAGCTGCGCGCGTCCGGCG
>NZ_JAAAHR010000121.1:0-30429 GCF_009908215.1 Nonomuraea sp. K271
CCCAGGCTCCCCGCCCTCGGCCCCGCGACGGCCGGCACCGCCAGGACCGGCGTGGCCCGAGGGGGTGCCGTCCGGGGTGGTGGCGGGGGCCACGGGCACCCGCCGTTCGCGCAGCGGCGCGAGGACCGTGGCGTTCACGGCGACCACCGCGGCCGTCGTGGCGGCCGGCGTGCTGGTGTGGCAGTCGCTCCCGGCCCGGACCCCGGTCGACGCCGGCGTTTCGAGGTCGCCCGGGAACAGCCCCATGGTTGGACCATCCGGCGGCGGGAAGCCGTCCGGCAGGGTGTCCTCCAGCGGTGAGCCCACCGTCACCGGGTCCCCGAGCACGAGCACGGCGGGCGTGAACGAGAACCTGCACACCGCCGCCGGTGTACGCGCCATGATCACCAAGGTGAAGCCCGTCATCGGCGGAACCAAGGTAGTCAAGATGGTCTTGTATCCGGACTATGCCTCCGTCGACGTGCCCGTGAAGGACGACCCGGAGATCTACGACAGCTTCTCCTACCGCGACGGTGAGATCAGCAAGTCGACCATCGGCGGCAAGGTGCGCGGCCCCACGGTGGACCTGTCCAGGTACGACTGGGACGCCTTGCCCATACTGCTCAGAAAGGCGAACAAAGACCTCGGCGTGCCCAGACCCACCTCGAAACATGTGATCGTGGATCCCGACTACGGGTTCGACGGCATCCGGCAGGCGCTGCTCGTCTACGCGTCCGACGGGATCCGGTCCGGCTACCTGGTCGCCAACCCGAAGGGCAAGGTGCTCAGGATGTTCCCCGACGACTAGCCGAAAGCCGCCCGCTCGTGCCTGGCGTACCGGCCCCTGGTCATTGCGAGCAGGATGCGCGGCGGTGCCCCCGCGCACGCCAGCAGCCGGTTCCCCTCGTCCCGCGTGGCATGACGGAGCAGCCAGGGCTCCGTGAAGGTCAGTTGCCCGAACCGCCCGTTTGGCGATCTGCCGCTCCGCCCAGGCGTAGGCGTCGTAGGGCACGAATCTGAAGATGATCGGGAAGAGGTCCGGCTCCTCCTCCGCGATGTGCTCGTCCAGGAAGTCGGTCAGCTCGGCCAGGCGGCTCCGCAGCACGTGGCGCTCGCCCCGCAGCGCGGCGCGGCAGCGGTCGAGCACGGGGCCGAGCACCTGGTGGTCGTCGGTGTACGGGCTGAGATCCACGGCGTGGCCGGCCGTACGCTCGATGATCGGCCACAACAGGCCGTCCTCGTTGGCGTGGTGGTGGTGCACCTCGGTCAGGACCGAGGCGGCGTACGCGCGGACGGCCTCGTTCCTGCCGCCAGTGAGCGGGTCCGTCCCGCCCAGCACCTCGGTGATCCGCCGCAGGTCGGTGAGCATGGCACGGTGGATGACGTACATCGAGGTGAGGTCCGTTCGCGTTCCCCGTCGTGGCGGGGGGCGACTGCTGGGATTCGCACAGTGTTCATGCGGACAGCATGCGCGGGGGCACTTTTCGTCCTCTGGTCGCCGGCTTGTCGCCGGGTCAGCAGATGTCCCTGTAGCGGCTCTCCGGGATAAGACGGCTCCACTCCGCCCTGCTCAGCGGGCCGCCGGCCCTGGCGCACACCTCCTGCGCCGTGAGCGCGGGATCGACCGGCGTCTCGCGTACGGTGCCGTCGAGCGCCACCCCGCGCAGCCGCCTGCCGTCCTGGCTGAACGCCGGTCCGGCGGCCCAGGACCCGACCTCGCCGACCTCGCGCAGCGTGTTCACGTCCCAGAGCGACGTCCGGGCGGCGTCGATCGCCAGCAGGTCGCCCTTCGGCGAGAACCGCACTTCGTCCACCGGGGTGGTGCCGGTGCCGATCGTGCCGCGCGGGACGCGTTCGTACACGTCCCAGAGGAGCACCCGGCCGGCGTCCAGCCCGAACGCCAGCGTGCGGCCGTCGGGGGAGAAGGCGAGCGCGGTCGGCGTGGTCCTGGCGTTCGCCTGCGCCGCCAGGGCCAGCGGGGTGATCCTGCCGGTGCGGAGGTCGAGCAGGTTCGCGCCCGCCGCCAGCGTCGAGCCGTCGGGGCTGAAGGCCAGCGCCAGATCCGCCGCGCCCTCGTACACCTTGATCCGCCGCCCTTCGCGCACGTCCCAGGTCTCCAGGGCGCTGCCGCGGGCCGTGGCCAGCGTGCCGCCGTCGGGGGAGAGCGACACGGCGAGTACGTCGCCGCCCGCGTCGATCGAGGCCACCTGCCTCGCGCCGGCCACCTCCCACACGGTCACCGGGTCGCCCGTGACGGCGAGCAGCCGCCCGCCCGCGGCGAACGACACGTCGCCCGCGGCGGCGATCCGGCCGAGCGTCCTGCCCGCGACGGTGTCGGTGAGCTCGATCGTGTCGCCCACCTCCTTGGCCGCGAACCGGCCGTTGCCGCTGAAGGTGGCGGTGCGGCCCGTGTCGGAGGGGGCGGGCAGCCCGGCGACGTCCAGCGAGACGACCGAGCCGGTGCCGCTGAGGTAGCGCAGGGTGCGCCCGTCGGCGGAGAACGCCAGGCCGTGGCCGGGGTCCCTGAGCGGGTAGGAGCCGGTCACGCGGCGTTCGGCCACGTTCCAGACCCGCACCTCGCCGGCACCCGGCAGGGCCAGCAGGCGGCCGTCAGGACTGAACACGGGCGGCCCGTCCAGCGTGCCCTCCACGGTTCCCAGGGTCAGGGTGCCGGTCTTCGTGGGGGCCTGCCGCTCCTCCGCACGAAACGTCTCCGCGCCGTTCTCGGGGCTGGGGCTGGCGTCCGCACCGCCACGGTTCGCGCCGTCCTCGACCGGCGCCCCCACCTGCGAGAACCGCGGGTCCTCCCCGCCCGGCCGCTCCACGACACCAGGCCGCGGGTCCTCGCCGGCGTGGCGGGAGGCGTGCACGCCCGCAGGCGCCGCGCCGGTGGGATGGGCGCCGGAGCTCTCGGCGGACGGGGTGCCGTTCACGCCGGGAAGGGCCGCGACGGCCGGACCGGGCCCCTTCGCAGGCTGACCGATCGACGAGGGCCGGCCGGCCGGGTGCGGACCGCCGCCTCCGGAGAGGGCGCCGGTGGAAGGACGTGCGAGGCCGGCCGCCGGCGTCCTTCCGGCGGCGGGTGGGCTGCCGCCGGAGGGACGCGGTTTCCCGGCCGAGCCGGGTGGGTTCGCGGTGGCGGAGGGCGAGGAGGACGGGGCCGTGGTGGTGGTCAGAGGGCTGGGGAACTGCGAGCGCTGCGTACGGGCGGCCCCACGGTCGGCGGCGACGAGCGTGACCCCCTCGCGTCCCGCCACGGCCAGCGTGCTCCCGTCAGGGCTGAACGACAGGGCGGGCGCCGCCGCGTCCGGGCCGGTGAGCGGCTGGACCTCGATCGTCCCCGTACGGGCCTTCGGCGCCAGCTCCCACAGCTCGACCCGCCCGTCAAGCCGGGAGAACGCCGCCCTGGACCCGTCGCGGGCGAGCGCCACCGTGCGGTCGGTGACGTCGAAGACCACCTCCGAGCCCCGGTAGACGCGGGTCCTGCCGGCGCTGGTGATCGCGAACGTGGCGTCCGCAGACGGCGGCCGGCCGGTCACCACGTCGAAGGGCCGCCCACCCGCACCCTCCGCGTAGCGCCCGTCGTCGCTCAGCGCCACACTCCCCGGCGGCAGCCGGTAGGAGGCGGCCCATCGTCCGTTCGGCACGTCGAAGACGGTGACCGTGCCGGTGTCCCAGCGGATCAGTTCGTCCCCGTGCAGCAGGTAGCCGGCTCGCAGGTCGGCGGCCGGGTCGGTGAACACCCCCAGCTCCGGCTGGACGAGCGAGGCCTGCAGCGCGGCCCGCGCCTCGAAGACGGGCGACATCCGCCAGGCGGCCACGCTGAGCCGCATCGCCGTACGCGGGTCGGTCGACCGCATCGCCTCGGCCCTGGCGGCCACGGCCCGCGCGTCGGAGTCGAGGAGGCGGCCGCGCAGGTCGTTCTGGCCGTGGACGGACACGACGGACATCGTCACGGCTACGGCCAGCAGCACGCCCAGCGTGGCCATGGACGGGGTGAGGATTTTCCTGCGCTGTTTGGACAGGGCCACGCTGTCGTTGATGAAGTCGCGTTCGAGCTGGTTGAGCCGCAGGTGGCGGCGTTTGGTCGCGGCCCAGCCGAGCGCCGTGTCGAGTGCGTCGCCGCGCAGCAGCCGGCTCCTGCCGCGACGGTGCTCCGACCACTGCGTGGCGGCCATCCGGATCTGGCGGTGCACGTGCATGCTGTCGCGCTCGTCCGCCGCCCAGCCACGCAGCCTGGGCCAGGCGCGGTAGAGCGCGGCGCTGGCGGGGGCCACCCCGTCGTCGCTGAGGGCCACGAGCTTGCCCATGGACGTCTCGACCGGCGCCACCCGCACGCTCCGGCGCACCAGCAGGCCGGCGTCCATGAGCGGGCCGAGCACGTCGCCCTCGTCGTGCGGGTTGTCGCCGTCGAGCAGGCGCAGCAGCAGCCCGGGGACCTCCTCCTGCTGGCGGGGCGTGAGCGACTGGTAGACGTCCTCGGCGACCGCGCCGAGCGAGCGCGGGCGCGCGTGCCCTTGCGGCGGCCGCAGCGCGTCTCCGGCCGCGATCAGCAGCTCGGCCGCGACCGGCCGGTCGGCGGGATCCTTGGCGAGGGCGCGGCCGACCAGCCCGCGCAGAGGTTCGGGCAGGCCGCTCAGGTCGGGATCGCAGGTGAGCAGCCGGTGCATGATGCCACCCAGGCTCTCGCCGCGGAACGGGTCGCGCCCGGTGGCCGCGAACACCACCACCGCTCCCCACGCGAACACGTCGGCGGGCGCGCCCGCCTCCTGCCCGGTCAGAACTTCGGGGGCGAGGTACGTGTACGTCTCGCCCATCGGCCGCCAGGCGGGCAGGCCGAGCTCGATCACCTTGAGGCCGCCCGCGGCCAGCAGCACGCTCTCCGGGTTGATCCCCTGGTGGGTCAGCTTCTCCTCGTGCAGCGCGCCGAGCGCGGCCCCCAGCGAACCGGCCAGCGCGAGCAGCTCGTCGCCGTCGTACGGACCGTGCAGGGCGACGGCCTGCCGCAGGTCGGGCCCGTCGACGAACTCGCTCACCACGTAGGGGACGCCGCCGTCGACCCCGGCGTCGACCACCTCGGCCAGGTGGCGGCAGGTCACCCGCCCGAATCTGCGCCCGGTCTCGCCCCGCGACTCGGGCTCCGCCTCGCCACGCGGAACCGTGACGGCGAACCGCTGCCCGTCGTCGTCGTAGGCGTCGTAGGTGACGCCGCGCCCGCCCGCGCCGAGCCTGGCGGCCAGCCAGTAGCCGCCAAGCTTCTCGGGGTCACCTGGCACCAAGCGCATCGTCACTGATGCTTAGATGCACGACACCGTCCAATGGTTGTCCGAAATGACGCGACAGGTCCCCCGCGCGCCTCGGGGGACCCATGCGTCATGATCATTATGCCAGGCCTCCGCGCCGTACCTGCCATCCGGGGCGGAGCATCGCCATGATCACGCAGTCGTGCCATGCGCCGTCCCAGAGCAAGGAGTCACGTTTCACGCCCTCCTCCACGAAGCCGATCTTCTTGTAGACGTGTCGTGCCCGGTCGTTGAAAGCGTAGACCTCCAGCTCGATCCGGTGCAGCGGGGTCGTGCCGAAGGCGTGTCCGAGGACCAGCTCGATGGCCTCCGTGCCGTAGCCCCTGCCGAACACCCGGGAGCCGATCAGCGCGATGCGCAGGTTGCACGACAGGTTGGCGGGGTCGAGCGCGTTGAGGACCACCTCGCCCGCGTAACCGTCGCCGGTCATGATCGCCAGGTCGAGCCGGTCGGCGTGCTGAGCCCTGCTCGCGCACCACCGGCGGGCGCCCTCGAAGTCGAACTCGCCCTGCGAGCCTGTCAGCCGCCGTACCTCCGGGTCGCGAACCAGCTCGTACAGACCTTCCGCGTGCTCCGGGCCGACCGGGCGCAGCGTCACGCGCGAGCCCTCCAGCACGGGCTTCTCGGCGAACATCGTCCTGGCCTTCAGCCGCGATCACAGGTGGACGCACCCATGTCCCGCACCACAGCGTCGCGCACCTGCTCGGGGGTGAGTTCGCTCACGTCGCACACAGTGTCGGCCACCTCACGGAAATAGCCGCCGCGGCGGGCCCGCATGGCGGCGGGGTCGAAGTCGGGACGATGATCGCTCGAACGCATCCGCTCGGCCAGCACCTTGTCGGGGGCGTCGACCCAGACCACGAACGCGGCCCGCATCGCCGCTCGTACCTCGGGGTCCTCGACCGTGCTCGCCGCCGCCGCGATCACCTTGGGGGGACCGGCCAGTTCGAGCAGCACGTGCTCGGCCTCGTAGAGGTGCAGCGTGGCCGCGCCCTCGCGGGCGGCGATCTGCGCGGCGGTGCCGCCGTACCTCGCCTTGAGGAACGGGTCGCTGTCGCTGAACTCCAGCCCCAGCGCCTCGCCGATCAGACGGCCCGCCGTCGTCTTGCCCGATCCCATGAGCCCGATCACCACGACTGGTTTGTTTTTCGACATGTGGATAGAGGTCCTTCGTGTCAAGGAGGTAAATCAGATGACCATCGCCGGAAGCATCATCCTCATCATGCTCGGTGCGATCCTCACCTGGGCCGTCGAGTTCGACCTCGCCGGCCTCGACATCAACGTAGTGGGTCTGGTCCTCATGCTCGGAGGCCTGGTCGGACTCGGGTTCGGCATCTACCGGATCAGCGTCACCCGCCGGGCGGTCGGCCCCATCGACGAGCCGGTCCACCGTCACGAGATCTACGAGGAGCCCGAGCCCAGACGGACCACCGTGTACGAGGAACGACGTCACTACGACGAACCACCGCTGTAGGAGGTGAAGCGAAATGCCAGCAGTCGAAGAACTGCCGTCCACCATCAGGCGCTCGCCGAAGAAGGCACAGAACACGTGGATCAAGGCGCACGACTCTGCAGTGCAGGAGTACGGCGAGGGGCGACGCGCCCACATGACGGCGTTCGCGGCGCTGAAGCACTCTTTCGAGAAGGTCGGCGACCACTGGGAGCCGAAGTCGAAGAAGGGTCCTTCCGACAAGGGCGCCAAGGACCGGTCCGGCAGGACGGCCGAGGGCGTCGACGCCAACGCCAGCAAGGAACACCTGCAGAGCGTGGCCGCCAAGCTGGGCGTGCGCGGCCGGTCGAAGATGACCAAGCAGGAGCTGGTGACGGCGATCAAGAAGGCCAACAGAAGGTCCACGGCGAAGGCGCGCTGACCAGCGCGCCGGCCGGAGGCGGCCGGCTCGTCACGAGGTCGGCGGGAGAGCGAGGCGGCACGGCGCCGCCCTCTCGACCGCCGGCCTTTTCACGTCCCCGCCCTGATACCTCGGCCACCCTGCGCCGCCGGACCGCCTCATCCGGCCTGCCGCCTCGGCCCGCCCGATCTCCTTGACCCGGCCCGAACGCTCGACGCGCTCGGACACATCGGCGTGCCCGAGCGCTTCCGGCGTGAACGGGTCAGAGCAGTCGCTTGACGGCCGCCACGATCGCGTGGCGGTCGATGCCGGCGTCGGCGAGCTGCTCCTCCGGCTTGGCCGACCCCGGCAGCTCCGTCACGGCCAGCTTCACCACGCGCGGCCCGAGCTCGCTCACGGCGTCCAGCACCGCGTCACCGAGCCCGCCTTCGAGCCGGTGGTCCTCCACTGTGATGAGGTTGCCCGTGGTGGTGGCCGCCTCCGCCAGCGCCGCCGAGTCGACCGGCTTGACCGAGTAGAGATCGATCACCCCCACGGGCAGCCCGGCCGCCTCCAGCTCGCCGGCCGCCGCCAGCGCCTCGTGCACGGTCACCCCCGCGGCCACGATCGTGGCCCGGTCGCTGCTCGACTGCCGCAGCACCCGCGACCCGCCGACGGGGAACCGTTCGCCCGGCGGGTAGATCACCGGTGTGGTCCCACGCGTGGTCCGCAGGTAGGACACGCCTTCGACGTCGGCCATCTCGGTGATCAGCGCGGCGGTCTGGTTGGCGTCGCACGGGTACAGCACGGTGCTGCCGTACAGGGCCCGCATCATGGCCAGGTCCTCCAGCCCCATCTGCGACGGGCCGTCCTCGCCGATCGACACCCCGGCGTGGGACCCGACCAGCCGGATCGAGGCCCGGCTGACGCCGGCCATCCTGATGAAGTCGTGCGCCCTGGTCAGGAACGCCGCGAACGTGGCGGCGTACGGTGTCCACCCGCGGATCTGCATCCCGACGGCGGCGGCGACGAGCTGCTGCTCGGCGATGTACATCTCGAAGAAGCGCTCGGGGAAGCGCTGCGCGAACGCCTCGGTCTTGGTCGAGTCGGCCACCTCGCCGTCCAGCGCCACCACCTCGCCGCAGGCCGCGCCGAGCGCCGCCAGCGCCTCCCCGTACGCCGCCCGCGTCGCGACCTGCTCTCCCACCTCGTACGCGGGCAGCTCCAGCGGTCCTCCGCCGAACCGGTACGGCTCGGCGGCCCCGTGGGGTTCGTGCACGGTGACGCGTACGTCCCGCGGCCCGCCCAGCTCGTCGACGGCCTTGTCGGCGTCCTTGATGGGTTTGCCGTGGGCGCCTTCGCGGTTCTCGACCTCCAG
This sequence comes from Nonomuraea sp. K271, assembly GCF_009908215.1. Classification (NCBI taxonomy): domain Bacteria; kingdom Bacillati; phylum Actinomycetota; class Actinomycetes; order Streptosporangiales; family Streptosporangiaceae; genus Nonomuraea; species Nonomuraea sp. K271. The sequence goes on from NZ_JAAAHR010000121.1 coordinate 8,490, forward strand.
CACGCCTTCGCCCTTGCGGGTCTTGGCCAGGATGACGGTGGGGCGCCTGCGGGTCTTGCAGGCGTCCTGCAGCGCGTAGTCGATCTCCCCGGGGTCGTGCCCGTCGATCTCGATCGTGTGCCAGCCGAACGCGGCGAAGCGGCGGGCGTACGCGCCCGTGTCCCATCCGTGCCGGGTGGGCCCTCGCTGACCGAGCCTGTTGACGTCCACGATCGCGGTCAGGTTGGCCAGGCCCTCGCCGCCCGCGTGCTCGGCGGCCTCCCAGATGGAGCCTTCGGCCAGTTCGCTGTCGCCGCAGAGCACCCACACCCGGTACGGCATCCGTTCCAGTCGCCCGGCCATCGCCACCCCGACCCCCACCGGCAGTCCCTGCCCGAGTGAGCCGGTGGCCACGTCGACCCAGGGCAGCCGCGGCGTCGGGTGCCCTTCCAGCCGGCTGCCGCGCTTCCTGAAGGTCAGGAGTTCCTCGTCATCGATGACACCGGCCGCCTTGTACAGGGAGTACAGCAGGGGAGAGGCATGCCCCTTGGACAGGATCACGTGGTCGTTGGCGGGGTTGTCCGGCTGGTGAAAGTCGTAGCGGAGGTGCCTGGCGAACAGCACGGCCATCAGGTCGGCCGCGGACATGGACGACGTGGGATGGCCAGAGCCGGCAGCGGCGGCGGCGCGGACGGAGTCGACGCGCAGCTGCGTGGCCAGCTCGGCGAGGTACTGCAGATCGGGTTCGGGCATCATGACCTCCTGGAGAGTTCCGGCCCGGCCACCCCCGCCCCGCCTGACGCGGGATGCCGGGTGGCGCCGGGCGCCGTCGAGGGTGGTCAGCGCCGCAGGCGCCGGCCGAGGGCGGCGAGGGCGGCGGCGGCCGTGCCCGCGCCCAGCGTGAGCAGGACCGGGCGGCGGTGCCGGGAGAGCCAGACCTGCGGGCTGTGCGCGTGCGAGCGCTGGTCGAAGGTGCCGTGGGCGCCGTAGTCCGTCGCCTCGTCGGCCGGGTCCCAGAGGTTGGACACGCCGCTGGGCGACTTCTCGTCGGTCTGCTGCGAGCTCACTCCCGTCCGCGCGAGGTAGCGGTCCACCAGGGCGGGGGCCACGCGCTGGGCCAGCAGGGTGGCCACGGTGCTCGTCCCGACCCAGTACTCCTTGCGCTCGGGGTGCTCGGCGGCGTACACGATCGCCCGCGCCGCGACCTCGGGCTGGTAGATCGGGGGGACGGGCTGTGGGTGGCGGCGCAGTTTGGACAGCACCCACTCGAACTGCGGGGTGTTGACGGCGGGCAGTTGGACGAGCGTCACCTGGATGCCGCTCCCGTCCGCCAGCAGCTCTGTTCGGACCGACTCGGTGAAGCCCTTGATCGCGTGTTTCGCGCCGCAGTAGGCGGACTGCAGGGGGATGCCGCGGTAGGAGAGCGCCGAGCCGGTCTGGACGATGGCGCCGGTGCCGCGCGGCCGCATCAGGTCGAGGGCGACCTTGGTGCCCCAGACGTAGCCCAGGTAGGTGACGGCGGTGGTGCGGGTGAACTCCTCCGGGCTGATGTCCTGAAATTTCGCGAAGACGGAGGAAAAGGCGGTGTTGATCCACACCGAGATCGGCCCCAGCTCCGCCTCGATCCGCTCGGCGGCCTTGCGCACCTCGTCATATTCGGCCACGTCCGCCTCGTAGACCTGCCCGCTGCCTCCTTCGACGCCCACGTCGACCGCGGCCGCGCCCAGCCCGGTCGTGCCCCTGGCGATCAGGGCCACCATGGCCCCCTGCCGCCCGAGCTCGCGGACGACCGCGCGCCCGACTCCGCCGCTCGCGCCCGTCACCACCACCACTCGCCCGCTCAGTGGTCCCATGTCGAGATCAGCCCGCCTCTCCGTCGCTGCGCTGCTTCTGACGGCGTACGGCCAGCGTGATGTCGATCACCGTGAGCACCGCCAGTCCGGCGGCGATGCCCGTCATGACAGGGGCGCCCCCGATGAGTCCCAGCACCGCGATCGCGAACAGGAACACCAGCAGGAACGAGCCCACCCTGATGTGCACCACGTCGCGCGGGGTCGCGGGCACCATCGCATGGCCCCTGCGTGACTTCTCCTCGTGCCACTCTCCGTGTTCAGACATGCCGCTCACCTGCCCGTGCCGTTTGCGGCGTAACGTCATGGGTAGCCGTGCCCGGTGCCCGAGCCTGACCTGAGTGTGCGCCGGCGACCCCGTGCCGGCGGTCCCGACCTGCGGCCCAGCGACCAGAACGAGCCGGGCATCGTACGACGGCGGTGCGGCAGGGGCTTCACCTACGTCGGCCCGGACGGGCAACGGGTGCGCGACCCCGCCACGGTGGAGCGGATCAAGGCGCTGGCGATCCCGCCGGCCTGGAGCGACGTGTGGATCTGCGCCTCGGCCGACGGGCACCTTCAGGCGGTGGGTACGGACTCCGCCGGGCGCAGGCAGTACCGCTACCACGACGTGTGGCGCGAGCAGCAGGACCGGGAGAAGTTCGACCGGGTGCTGGAGGTGGCCGAGCGGCTGCCCGCGTTCAGGAAGGCGGTCGACGACCAGCTCAGGGGCCGCGGCCTGACCCGGCAGCGGGTGCTGGCGGCCGCGGCACGCCTGCTCGACATCGGCTTCTTCCGCATCGGCGGCGAGAGCTACGACACCTACGGGCTGGCCACGCTCCGGATGGAGCACGTCACCTGCTCGCGCGGCCTCGTCGTCTGCTCCTACCCGGCCAAGGGCGACATCGACCGGGAGGTCGAGCTGGCCGACCCCGGGGCGTGCAAGGTGCTCAGGGCGCTCAAGGCGCTGGGTGAGGAGGGCGAGCTGCTGCGTTACCGGCGCGCGGGCGGCTGGAGCGACATCAGGAGCGAGGACATCAACGACTACCTCCGGGAGATCATCGGGTACGAGGTCACGGCCAAGGACTTCCGCACCTGGCACGCCACGGTGCTCGCGGCCGTGGGGCTCGCGGTGTCCAGGCCCGCCGGCTCGGAGGGGCGTACGAAGAAGCAGAAGGCGATCGTGCGCGTGATGCGCGAGGTCGCCGAATATCTGGGCAACACCCCGACCGTGGCGCGGGCCTCGTACGTGGATCCGCGGGTGGTGGAGGCGTACGAACGGGACAGGACCATCGCGGCGGTGCTGACCGAGCTCGGGGCGGACGCCGACTACGGACAGCTCGCCACGGCGGGTCCAGTGGAACGGGCGGTTATAGACCTTATTCGTGCCGTTTGACGGGTTTATACCCGGGCATGCGGCCTCAGAAAAGGAGGCGAGCGATGGAAGCTCCGCAGTACGTCGCGGCCCGCGTCCAGCAGGCGCTGGCCGAGGACGGGCGCACCAACGAGCTGGGCATCCGCGTCGACATCAGAGGCGACCAGCTGTTCCTGCGCGGTCAGGTGAGCGAGGTCGAGCAGCGTACGCGGCTCGGCCAGGTGGCGCACGAGACCGCCCCGGAGCTCCGCCTGCACAACGAGATCAATGTCGTGGACGCCACCGAGCCAGGGGAGGATGAGCATCTTGACTGACCTGCGCATCGCCGCAGTGGGCGACATTCACCTGGGAGAGGACGGCAGGGGCCACTACCGGCGCAAACTGCAGGGCATCGAGGAACGCGCCGACGTGTTCATGCTCGCGGGCGACCTCACCAGGCACGGCACACTGGAGGAGGGCAAGGTCGTGGCCGACGAGCTGCGCGACCTGCCGATCCCCGCTGTGGCGGTGCTCGGCAACCACGACTACCACTCCGACATGGAGCACGAGATCGCGGAGGAGCTCCGCGACGCCGGGGTGATCGTGCTCGACGACGACGGCGTGGTGCTCCAGTGCGGTGACACGAAGCTGGGAGTCGTCGGCGGGAAGGGCTTCGGCGGTGGGTTCGCCGGCAAGTGCGCCAGCGAGTTCGGCGAGCGCGAGATCAAGAACTTCGTCGCCCACACCCGCTCCATCGCCGAGGCCTGGAAACTAGCGCTGAAGGAGATCGTGGCCGACGAGCGCGTGGTGTTGTCGCACTACTCGCCCATCAAGGAGACGCTCGAGGGCGAGCCGGCGGAGATCTACCCGTTCCTCGGCAGCTATCTCCTGGCGGAGGCCGTCGACACGGCGGGCGCGGACCTGATCCTCCACGGGCACGCCCACAAAGGCAGCCCGAAGGGCATGACGCCGGGCGGCATCCGGGTGCGCAACGTCGCCCTGCCGGTGCTCGGCCGGGCGTACGGCGTTTACTGCCTCGACTGCGAGAACGGGTCCTGAGATACGTCGAAGGCCACCGCCCATCCCCCGGGCGGTGGCCTTTGTCGTTGTCATTCACTGCGTTATTCCGGCAAGTCAGGAGGACCGCTGGACCGTTCTCGGGGAGCGGCCCAGCGGGTCGAGCGGGGAGCCATCGGGGTGGCCCCCCTAGACATTGAAGATGCTGACCCCGCCGGGCCCGACCAGGAAACCGAGCACGATGAGCACGATTCCCCAGAGGAGGTCGCGCCGGGCCAGAATCACGTAGATTCCGGAGATGACGAGAATTACCGCGATGATCCAGAGCAAAGTAGCCATGACTCCGCCTCTGCCCTGAGGGGTGGCCGCTTAACATCTTTTTCCGCTCGGAAGCGAGCGGGGGGAATCTATGGCATTCCGTTATCGCAACCAGACATCCAGGGCATCAGGACGCCGACTTCATCAGCTTCGCGTAGGCCAGCTGCAGCCAGTCGGAGATCGCCACCGCGGTCATCGTGGCTCCCACGAGCCGGGTGACCTTGGGCGAGAGCACCAGCCCGGCGGCGTACGCGGTGGCCACCCACTGCGACAGGCAGAACGGGCAGGCGAGCAGCTCGCCCATCGGGCCGCGGGGCTTCTCCTGCACCTCGGCGGGCCCGCCCCCGCCCTTGTAGCGGGTGAACGGCGCTCGGAGCGGGCTGGTGACGGGGTCCTTCGCCAGGCGCCGCGACACCTTGTGCGTGCAGGCGGCCATGAGCAGCACGTCCATCGCCGCCACGCGCTCGGGAGCCCTCCGCCCCGCCAGGGCCGCCACGGTGGCCGCCACCGCCACCGTGCCGCCGTACGCGCCGAGGATGCCGAGGTAACCGCCGAGCGGACGGTCGTGGTCGCCGCCATAGGCCTGTTCGGTCTTCTCGAGGATTTCGGTCATAACTTCTCGCGCTACCCGCAGGTCCAGGCCCTACTCGCAGCGGGCCTTATAGCACAACGCCTACCGGCCGATCGTGTGGGTAGCCCGGAACCATGAGCAGCCACGGTCACGCTGTCACCGACGCGATCCTCGACACGCTCAAGCGCGCCAGCTCGGGGCTGAAGGACGCCGGAGTGAAGTTCGCGCTGGCCGGCGGGTGCGCGGCCTACGCGAGAGGCGCCGCGCCGTCGCTGCACGACGTGGATTTCGTGGTCACCGAGCACGACGTGCCCGCCGCACTGGAGGCGCTGCGCGGGCTGGGCTTCCAGACGGCCAAACCGCCGGAGGACTGGCTGGTGAAGGCGTACGACGAGGGCCGCCTGGTGGACCTGATCTTCCGGGTGTCGGACCTGGCGATCACCGACGAACTGCTCGACAGGGCCGAGCCGCTGAAGGCGTCGGCGGTGATCGTTCCCGTGCTGGAGGCCACGGACCTGGTGATCTCGTGGCTGCTGCCGCTGTCGGAGCACGCCTGCGACTACGGAGCGCTGCTGTCACAGGTGCGGGCGATGCGCGAGCAGGTCGACTGGCCGAGGGTGGCGGCCGTGGTGGAGGACTCGCCGTACGCGACGACGTTCCTCACCCTGCTGGAGCGGCTGGGTGTGCTGGAAGGGCCGGTCGTGCCGTCGGGCGACCCCAAGTGGCCGTGACCGGCGCCGGCGCTCAGCCGCGCCGGGTGGCGGCGGTGACCCGCTTGAGGATGCGGTCCCACTCCGTGCCGAACGGGTTGTCCTGCACGAGGTAGGTCCACGTCGCCGTGGGCCGGCGCAGATCCGGCTCGGGTGCCTCGAAGGACTCCAGCGAGCGCCGCTCCACCTCGGCCAGCAGCGATTTGTACTCCGCCACCGCCTCTCTCTGGAACTCGTCGACCGGGCTCATCCGCCCCAGCGCCCGCAGGTGGATGCCCTCGCGCAGGTCGGTCAGGAAGGCCAGGTGCTCGGTCCAGCAGCGGTCGATGGCGTGCAGGACGATCTGGCGGGCCGTCTCGTCGCGGGTGTCCTCGGGCAGCGACTCCCAGCGCTCCTGGTCGGCCTTGGCCAGTGCCTCGGAGGCGGCGTCGCCGTGCAGGACCTTGTCGCGCCACTCCAGGATGAGCTCGCGCTGGCGCTCCAGCAGGCGCGTGTAGCGCCACGTGTTGCGGTGGATCTCCAGGTTGACGCCCTCGGCGACGCGCTGGGCGTGGCCGACGAGGTAGGCCCCGCGCCGGTGGCGGACGAGGCCGTCGGAATCGGCCGCAGGCGGCCGCTCGTCGGGGATGAACTGGGTGATCAGGTCGTCCTGCATGCTGACGAAGAAGACCGAGCCGCCCGGGTCGCCCTGGCGGCCCGCCCGGCCGCGCAACTGGTCGTCGAGCCGGCTGCTGGCGTGCCGGCCGGAGCCGATCACGTAGAGGCCGCCCAGCTCGGACACGCCCTCGCCGAGGCGGATGTCGGTGCCGCGGCCGGCCATCTGCGTGGAGACCGTGATGGCGTCGCGCTCGCCCGCCCTGGCGATGATCGCCGCCTCTTCGGCGTCGTTCTTGGCGTTGAGCACCACCGGCTCCAGCCCGCGGCGCTGGAGGAGCTTGGCGAGGTTCTCCGACTCGGCCACGTCGAGCGTGCCGATGAGGATGGGCCGGCCGGTGGCGTGCGCCTCCTGGATCTCCTCGACCAGGGCGGCGTCCTTGTCGGGCACGGTCGGGTAGATGCGGTCGGGCTCGTCGACCCGGACACACGGCCGGTTGGGCGGGATCACCGCCACCTTGAGGTCGTAGAACTCGCCGAGCTGCTCGCTGACGGCCACGGCCGTGCCGGTCATGCCGGAGATCTGCGGATAGCGGCGGATCAGGCCCTGCACGGTGATCGAGTCGAGGATCTCGCCCTTCTCGCTCGGCGGCAGCGCCTCCTTGGCCTCCACGGCCGCCTGCAGTCCGTCGGGCCAGCGCTGGAGCAGCGCGACCCGGCCGCGCGAGGGGTTGATGAGCTGCACCTTGCCGTCGCGCACGATGTAGTCGACGTCGCGGGCGAGCAGGGCGTGGGCGTGCAGGGCGAGGTTGAGCTCGATGAGCGTGCCCGGCTCGTGCTCGTCGTAGAGCTCGACGCCCAGGAGGTTTTCCACGCTGTCGGCGCCCTTGGGCGTCAGGTAGACGTTGCGCGCCTGCTCGTCGATCTCGTAGTGGTAGCCGCGTACGAGCTGCCTGACCAGCGCCGCCATCTCCGGCACCGCGTTGCCCGGGTCGGCCGCGCCGGCCATGACCAGCGGCACCCGGGCCTCGTCGACGAGCACGGAGTCGGCCTCGTCGACGAGCGCCACCTCGGGCGCGGGCACGATCAGCTCGGCGGCGTCGGTGCGCAGCCGGTCGCGCAGCACGTCGAACCCGATCTCGCTGACCGGGCCGTAGGTGACGTCCTTCGCGTACGCCTCCCGCCGCTCCTCATGCGTGGAGTTCTGGCCGATCCAGCCGACGCTGACGCCGAGCGAGGCGTAGAACGGCCCCATCCACTCGGCGTCGCGCCGGGCGAGGTAGTCGTTCACGGAGATCACGTGGACGCGCTTGCCCTGCAGCGCGTAGCCGGCGGCGGCCATGGCGCCGGAGAGCGTCTTGCCCTCGCCGGTCGCCATCTCCGCGACCTTGCCGTCGAGCAGGGCGAGCGTGCCCAGCAACTGCACGTCGTACGGGCGCAGCCCCAGCGTGCGGTCCGCGGCCTCGCGCACGATGGCGCAGAACCCGGCCAGATCGTCCATCTCCGGTCTGGGCAGCTCGTCGAGCTCGCCGACCTTGGCGGCACGCGCTCCGGCGGCCTTGACGATCTTCTGGTAGGGGACCAGAGGAACTCCGCCTGGGCGGTCCAGCAGGTTCCTCAGCATTCCCGTTATTGACGCCACAGTTCCTCCAACGCACGCTTCGCCGAGACCGTTCCCTCGGCCAAGGGGTGGGAGCGGAGCGACGATACGGCAAGCGCCGCCGTACCGGACCTTAACCCATCCGGCCGCCTGTGCCGTCACAACGCTCCCGGCCGAGTCACCCCGCGTCGGCCCGGACGGCGAGCACGGTCACGGCGGCCAGCAGCAGCGCGCAGCCGGTCCAGGCGAGCGGCGTGAGTCGTTCGCCGAACAGTGCCACGCCGAGCAGCGCCGCGCCCACGGCTTCGCCGAGCGAGATGATGGCGACCGTGGTGGCCCGCAGCACGGTCAGCGCCACGAAGTACAGCCCGTACGCCAGCGCCGTCGGCACCGCGCCGAGGTAGACGAGCAGGGCCAGCGACGGCCAGCTCAGCTCCGGCACCACGCCGTCCGCCAGGGCGAACGGGGCCAGGCACACCGCGGCCACGGCGAACCCGCCGATGGCCGTGGTCCGCGGGTCGCGGTCCTTGTGCCGCCGCGACACCAGCGTCACCCCGGCGTACCCGGTGGCGGAGGCCAGCGCGAAGGCGACGCCGAGCACCGGGGAGACCGCTGGGGTGGCCGAGGTGGCCAGCGCCGGCTCCACCGTGAGCAGGACGAGCCCGGCCAGCGCGGCGGCCAGCGCGAGGAGCGCGCCGCGGGTGAGCCGTTCGCGCAGGAAGAGCCGGCTGCCCACGGCCGTGAGGACGGGCGTCGCGCCCATCGTCACCACGGTCGCGACGGCCACGCCCGAGTGGGCGATCGCGGCGAAGTAGGCGGTCTGGTAGACGGCCATGCCGGCCCCGACCGGCAGCACGCGCCAGTCGAGGTGGTCGGCGAGGACGAGACGGCGGACGATCAGCAACAGGAACGCGGCGCCGAGGAGGTGACGCCACAGCGACACGCCGACGGGGCCGAACTGGCCGGTCTGGAAGAGCAGGGAGCCGGCGGCGCCGCCGGTGCCCCAGGCGGTCGCGGCCATGGACACGTAGAAGGCGCCCCGCCGCGCGGAGACATGGGTCATGACAGATTGCTCCGGATGGAGTGGTGGAAAAGGGCCCGGTGTGCGGGCAGCGACCACCCACGGATCCGTCAGACCCGGGAAAGTGTCGGAGAGCCGCCCGCTTAGCGGGCGGGCGGGGGAGAGCAGATGAGCATGCGTCGCGGCATGCGGACCACCCTACCGCCGTACGCCGGCGGCGCTCACCCCGATGATCCGGTAGGGCTCACGGCTTGCGGGCGACGCCGCCCAGCAGCAGTACCTCCCACGGCGCGAGCGGCCCGGGGACGCGCTCGTCGGGATGCCATTCGGGGAAGTGCACGACGCCCGGCTCCACGAGCACCAGGCCGTCGAAGAACGCGGTGATGGCGGCGCGGTCGCGGAAGAACCCGGCCCCCATGGTGGCCTGCAACATCACCTCCAGCGCCTTGGCCTTGGGGTTGGCGCTGGCGAGCATGTTGGAGGCGGCCAGATAGCTCCCAGGGGCCAGCGCCGACATGTAGCGCCTGACCAGGGCGTGCGGGTCCTCCTTGTCGGGGAACAGGTGCAGCAGCCCGATGGCCATGATCGCGGTGGGCTGTGACAGGTCGACGAGGCCGCGCAGCACCGGATGGCCGAGCACGGCGTCGACGTCGCGGGCGTCGGCGGTGACGGCGCCCGCGTTCGGGTTGGCGCTCAGCAGCGCCCGCGCGTGCGGCTCCACCATGGGGTCGATGTCGACGTAGACGACCTTGCACGCGCGGTCGGCGAACTGGGCGACCTCGTGGGTGTTCTCGATCGTGGGCAGCCCGGCACCCAGATCGATGATCTGCCTGATGCCCGCCTCGCGGACCAGGAAGTCGACCACTCTGCCGATGAAGGCGCGGTTGCACCAGACGAGGTCGACGACCTCGGGCACCGTGTCCTTCAGCCTGCGGGCCACCGACCTGTCGGCGGCGAAGTTCTCCATGCCGCCGAGCAGCGCGTCGTGTACGCGCGCCACGCTCGGCTGCGCCGGATCCACTCCGGGTGGAGCCCACTCCGGCTCGTCGGTGACGCTCATGCGGCCCCCTCTCCGTGACGCGGATCGTATCCGCACCTGGAGCCTTGATGTCCCGCGTGCCGGCGGTTGTCAGGACAGTCAGCCCGGCCTGTCGGACATCTCACGCTGCGCGTGCCGGGGCACGTGAGCAGGCGCGCGACCCGACAACATGACCTTCAGCCGGGGCGCGAGCGGCCGCTCGACGAACCGGTACACCAGGTACGCGGCCCCGAGCATGACCGCGATCAGCCCGGCCAGGAGCACGTACTTGTTGACCGCGTCGCCCACGCGGGAGAAGATCACGAACCCGACGTGCGCGTGCAGCAGGTAGAGCGGGTACGTCAGCGCGCCGGCCGTCACCAGCCACGGCCTGCCCAGCCACCGGGTGGCGCGCAGCGCGATGAGCGTCATGACGAGGAAGATCAGCACGACCACGGCGATGATCACGCCGTGCGAGTACTCCACGGAGTACCGTTCGCCCACGGCGTCGGCGTACCCGACGGCCCGGTAGACGGCGTTGCCCAGGCAGATCGGCACCAGCAGGGCGATCTGCACGCTCAGCCCGAACCTGTAGAGCATGAACAGCGCCATGCCCGCGATGAAGTAGTGGGAGAACTCCGACTGCACGACCAGGTCGGCGATGCCCGGCAGCAGCCCAGCCTGGACCAGGACCGTCAGCCCCAGCCAGGCCCAGAGCCCCACCATGACCCGGGTGCGCGTCATGCCGATGAAGGTGAAGGCCAGGATGAGGAAGTAGAACCGCATCTCGGCCCAGAGGGTCCAATAGACCACGTCCACGTTCGCGATGTTCGGCACCGACTGGAACATCGTCAGGTTCGCCAGCACCTGCGGCAGGCTCACCTCGAACACGCCCTGTCCCAGCGTCACGGTGACCACGCTGGTGACGGCGATGCCCACCCAGTACGCGGGGTAGAGCCGCACGACGCGCGAGACGACGAACGCGCGCGGGGTCCTGCCCCAGGCGCTCATCAGCACCACGAAGCCGCTGACCAGGAAGAACAGGTCCACGCCCAGGTAGCCGTACTTGGACCAGGCGCTCTCCGCGGCGAAGACGACCGGGCTGTGGTCGCCGGCCCAGCCGGAGAACGTGTAGTGGAACAGCACGACGCAGAGCGCCGCCAGTAGCCGGAGGCCGTCGATCTCGTACAGACGGTCTGAGCTAGTTGGCATTTTTTTCACCCTTCTTGTCCTAGAAGAGGGTGGCCTAGACCGCTTGCTGACTAGTAAATGATCGCTAGCTGTTAACCGCTTTGTTACCGGTTTACGGAGCTCTGTTCGGGTAGCGGATGGGGGCCCGAGAAAGACGGCAAGAGGAGAGGACGAGTTCCCATGGAGCTCTGGGACTACCGACCTGACGTCTACGACCGTGGCAGGAGCCTGGACCTCGCGGGCTTCCGCGTGCAGGCGACCGACGGGAAGATCGGGACCGTCGACGAGGCGACGTACGAGGTCGGCGAGAGCTACATCATCGTCGACACCGGCCCCTGGATCTTCGGCAAGAAGGTCATGCTTCCGGCGCAGGTCGTCACGAGCATCGACCCGCAGGAGCGCGACGTGTTCGTCGCGCGCACCAAGGCCGAGATCAAGGACGCGCCCGAGTTCGACGAGGGCACGTTCAAGGAGCCCGAATACCGGACGCGGCTGGGTGACTACTACGGCCGCTTCCACGGGTGACTACGTGTCGTGAGGGGAGGGCCGCGTCCGCTTCAGGGCGCGGCCCTTTCCGTACCTGACAGAAGCTGGCAGGTACGGCTGGAACGCTGAAGCCATGACGACGAAAGCGAAGCTCCTGGCGGTCACTCTGGATTGCGCGGAGCCCAGGAAGCTGGCCGCGTTCTACCACGAGGTCACCGGGCTGGACATCCAGTACTCCGAGGACGAGTACGCGGCCGTGGGCGACGGCACCACGAACATCTACTTCGGGCGGGTCCCCGGCCGAAAGCCGGCCGCGTGGCCCGGTGAGGGCAAGCAGTTCCACCTCGACTTCAGGGTGCCGGACGTGGACAAGGCGGTCGGCGAGTACATCGCGCTGGGCGCGACCAGGCCCGACTTCCAGCCGGGTGTCACCGAGGAGGGCACGGGCTGGGTCGTCCTGCGGGATCCCGAGGGCCACCTGTTCTGCGTCTGTCCTGAACGTTCCTAGGGCGGGCCCGGCCGGTTCAGGATGAGTCACATGTTCGTGCTGTTCAAAGTGGGTTCAGGCGGATTTATCAGCCTAAAGGTGGATTCTGGAAGGTCGTTGGGCTCATAAGCTGGAGCAATGCTCCTGGAAGGACGCCTGCTCCTGCGCGGGCCGCGATGACCTGGATCGGCCTGCTGATCGCTCTGGCCGGCGCGCTGGGCTACGCGCTCGGCGCCGCACTGCAGCAGTACGAAGCCGTCGCCGAGGGCGCTTCGCTCCGGCTGGTGCGACGCCCCCGCTGGTGGATCGGCGGCATCATCGGCTTCACCGGCGCGTGCCTGCACGCGGTGGCGCTGAGCTTAGCGCCGCTGGTCGCCGTCCAGCCGATCAGCGTCGCCACCCTCGTGTTCGCGGTGCCGCTGGCGGCGTTCCTGTACGGGCGCAGGCCCTACCGTGCGGAGATCCTCGGATCGATCGCCGTGGCGGTGGGTCTGCTATGGCTCATGATGCTGGTGCCGGAGCACAACGTGCCGCCCCGGCTGGGCGACGGCGCGGCCATCGGGTTCATCGCCGTGATCGGGCTGATCACCCTGGTCACCCAGCTGATGGCCCGCCGGGTGCACGGGCCGGCCAAGGCCGCCCTGCTCTCGGTGGGCGCGGGGGCCGTGACCGCGAGCGTCTCCACGTTCGTCCGCGTGGTCGGCGGCGGCCTCGAGGGCGACCTGGGGCGCCTGGCCCACTGGTTCACCCTCGCCATCCCCCTGTTGCTGGTCTGCGCGGTCGTGCTGCTCCAGCGCTCGTACGCGGTCGGCTACTTCGGCATCGCCTACGCCGGCGTGCAGGTCATCGACCCCATCACCTCGGTGCTCGCGGGCGCGATCCTGCTCGGCGAGCCGCTGCCCACGGCCCCGTCCACGGCCATCCCCGCCCTGCTGGCCGGCGCGCTGACCATCGGCGGCACGATCACGCTCGGCCGCCTGGCCCCCGACCACCGCCCGGCTCCGACCGGCAACGAACCGGCCCCCGTCCCGGTGTCGGCGACGTCGGACGCAAGCTGAGCCACGCGACCCGCGCGGCCCCTCGTGACGCCGCGCGGCGGCGATGCCTTCGGCGGTCGCGTTGGTCAAACGGTTGAATTGTCATGGCCTGCGGGGTTACGGTGCATCGGCGATGACCATGGTGGTCTGTCACATTGCAGCGATGTGCTCTGATACGAGCAGGAGTGGCACGAGCATGGCGAGAAGATCGATGGGTGTCCTGATCGCGTCCGTCCTGGTGGTCACGGCGGCCGGAGCGCCGGCGCCGGCCTTGGCGGAGCCCGGCTTATCCGGCGCGAAGACCGTCGTCTACGTGGCCAAGGACGGCAGGGAGGGCGCCACCGGTACGAGAACGGATCCGTTCCCGACGGTCGAGCAGGCCCGCGACGCGCTGGCGGGACGGACGAGCGCGCGCCGGCCCGGCGTCGTCCACATCAGGGAAGGCGTCTACCAGACGTCCGAGACCATCGAGCTGAGCGGCCCGGAGCACTCCCATGTCACCTACGCCGCCCACCCGGGCGAGCAGGTCGAGTTCGCCGGCGTCACCACTCTCGATCCCGGCGCGTTCCGCAGGCTGAGCGACCTGCCGGACGAGGCCAAGTGGTCGTCGAAGGCGCGCGTCCCCGACGCGGTGGCCGGCCAGGTCCACGTCTACGACCTGGGTGCCGCGGGCATCCCCGCCGGGGTGATCATGAAGAACGGGTTCAACTGGAAACCTCAGCCGTTCGCGCCCGAGCTGATCACCGACGACGCGACCCAGACCTTGGCGCAGTATCCGAACGACGCCGGCAAGCTCGACAGCGCCGCCATCACGGTCAAGGAGGCGCCGAAGGGAGCCAGGGACTACTTCTCCGACAAGACCGAGGACGGCACCACCCTGCCGTACGAGGACATGCTCAAGCTGCCGGGACCCGTCTACACCGCCGTCGACGCCGCCCTGAAGGAGCGCTCCTCCGCCTGGGCGCCGCCGCAGGGCCAGGAACTCGACAACACGGTGTTCGAGACCGACGGCTGGCTGTCCGGCTATTTCGGCAACAACTACGCCAACGACCGCGTACGCATCGCCTCCGTCGACCCCGCTGAGGCGGAGCTGCGCACGACATATCCCACGATGTACGCCGCCACCGACAAGTGGACCTCTTTCGTCGCCCAGAACGTGCTGAGCGAGCTCGACACCGAGGGTGAGTATTACATCGACCGCTGGAACGACGCCGGCGTCCTCTACTACTACCCGCCGGGCGGAACCGTCGAGGGCAAGGAGATCAGCCTGACCTCCTTCGACGCGCCGTTCTTCCAGCTGGAGAACGTGCGCGGGGTGACGCTCAAGGGTCTGAAGCTGAACGGCACCACCGGCACGGCCGTGCGGCTGCTCGACGCGGAGTCGTGCACCGTCGACGGCCTGGAGATCCTGAACGCCAGCATGGACGCGATCGCGATCGGCGAGGCCAACGACGCCATCACGGCCGTCGCCGAATACCGCACGAGCCGCGGCGGCCACCGCAACAAGGTGGTCAACAGCCGCCTGCACGACCTCGGCGGCGGCGGGGTGTTCACCGCCGGCGGCGACCGCGACTCGCTGGAGCGCGGCGGCCACGTCGTGGAGCACAACGAGATCTACGACTTCTCCAAGCTCGCCACCTACACGCCCGCCGGCTACATGTACGGGGTCGGCAACACCTTCCGCTACAACCACGTCCACGACGCGCCCCACATGGCGATCCAGATCATGGGCAACGACATGGAGATCAGTCACAACAGGTTCGAGCGGCTGGTGACGCACGCCTCGGACCAGGGTGTGATCTACGCGGGCCGCGACTACACGTACCTGAACAACGTGGTCGCGTACAACCTGTTCAAGGACATCGGCGCGGACGGCAACCAGGCCGTCTACATGGACGACGGCATGTCGGGGATGGTCGTGCACCACAACGTGTTCGACAACGTCCAGCACGGCCTGTTCTTCCAGGCGGGCCACAGCAACGTCGCCTCGGACAACGTCTTCAAGGACGTGACGTACATCGGGCACGACAAGCTCTACCACGAGGACGACCTGCCGGTGCCGAACTCGAAGGTCGTGGTCGAGCGCTTCAACGACATGCTGAAGCCGGGCGACGGCAGCGGCTTCACGAACACCCGGGAGAACATCGAGACGTGGTACCGCCGCTACGGCCGGCAGTACCCGAACATCCGCGACTGGTACGTCCCGTCGAAGGCCGACGGCGAGCTGTGCACCTCGATCGACACCACCGAGTGCACGCGAGCGCACGTGTGGGAGAACCCGGACTCCGTGTACGTGCCGTCGCACAACGTGCTGACCCGGTCGGTCAGCATCGCGACGGGCGACTTCGCCTACACCGACGACGCCGGCGGACTGAACGTCAAGACCTTCAACCCGGATTTCGACGCGCACAACGTCAAGCAGGACAGCGCCGCCGAGGTCGCCTTCGATCCCGCCACCGGCAAGTTCGACGCCAGGGCCACGCCGCTCAACCGGGCCGAGGGCTTCGGCCCGGCGTGGGTGCGCGAGTGGAACAGGCGCTTCACCCTGGACGGCATCGGGCCCCGGTAGGGAGTCTCAGCCGTCGGACGGGATGCTCGGCGCGTCCTTCCGTCCGGTCGGCGCGGGAGGACGCCAGCCGAGCACGTCGTCCATGGAGCGCAGCATCAGGTCGGGACGGAGCCGGGCGGCCGTGGACATCGCGAGGTCGCGCAGCCGTACGGCCGGCGCGTTGCGGACCTTGGTGAGCCGGCAGATCGTCATGGACCGGCGGACGACCTGCCACGTGCGGTCGAGGCGGGCGGCGGTGTAGGCGGGCAGCGCGTCCTCGGCCGCGGGGGAGCCGGCCGCCAGGTGGGCCAGGACGACGGCGTCCTCGATCGCCTGGCAGGCTCCCTGGCCGAGGTTGGGCGTCATGGGGTGGGCGGCGTCGCCGACGAACGCGACCCTGCCGCTGTGGAGCGCGGGCAGCGGCGTGGCGAAGGAGAAGATGTCGTTGCGGATGATCCGCGTGGGGTCGGCCGCCCGCAGCAGCGCGGGGATCGGCTCGTGCCAGTCGCCGAACCTGCGCAGCAGTTCCTCCCGCCCGTCCTCGTGGACGGCCCCGGCGGGGGAGACGTCGGTCGCGTACACGTAGACGAGATCTCCCGCCAGCAAATGGACCCCGAACAACAGCCCCTTGCCCCAGGTCTCCGTGCTCTGGATGGGCAGTCCGGACCTGGGCACGAGGCCGCGCCAGGCCGTCACGCCGGAGTAGGCGGGGCCGGGATGGCCGGCGAAGAGCGCCTTGCGGGTCGCCGAGTGGATGCCGTCGGCGGCCACGACCAGGTCGGCCTCCAGGTCGCCCGCGCCGGTGCGGACGACCCCGCGGGCTGCGTCCACGCCGGAGACGGTGACGCCCAGGCGCAGGCGGGCCTCGCCCAGGGCGCCGGCGAGCACGTCCAACAGCGCGGCCCGCAACATGACCACCACCGAGTCGCCGTAGCGCGCCTGCGCGTCGTCGTCCGTGGTGTGCACGAGCGGGCGTCCGTCCGGGCGGCGGATGCCCGCCTGCCCCTCGAACCGGCCGAGCCGGCGCACCCGATCGCCCAGGTCGAGCGCGTCGAGCGCCTTCAACGCGTTCGGCGCCATGGCCAGCCCCGACCCCACCGGGGCGAGGTGGGCGGCGCGTTCGAGCACGGTCACGTCCCACCCCGCGCGCCGGAGCGCCACCCCGGCGGTCAGCCCTCCGACGCCACCGCCGATCACCACGGCCTTCGGCATGTCCTCTGCCCCTCTCGCACTACGGCTGTAGTTCCCGCATACTACGCCCGTAGTCGGGCGGCGGTAGAATCGGGTCCCGTGAAACGCTCAGAGCTGGTCGCGGACACGGCCATCACGCTGCTGGCCGAGCGCGGCATGCGCGGGCTCACCCACCGGGCCGTCGACGAGGCGGCCGGGCTGCCGCCGGGGTCGACCTCCAACCTCGCCCGTACGCGCGCCGCCCTGCTGGAGCTGACCCTGTCCAGGCTCGCCGAGCTGGAGCTGCGGGCCCTCGGCCCCGCCCTCGCGAGCCCGGCGGCTGGCCCGGCGGGGGGAATCGTGGACCGGGTGGCCGGAGGGCTGCTCGTGCAGCTCAACGACCGTCGGCGCACGCTGGCCCGCTACGAGCTGGCGCTGGAGGCGACGCGGCGGCCGGAGCTGCGCGA
This sequence comes from Nonomuraea sp. K271, assembly GCF_009908215.1. Classification (NCBI taxonomy): domain Bacteria; kingdom Bacillati; phylum Actinomycetota; class Actinomycetes; order Streptosporangiales; family Streptosporangiaceae; genus Nonomuraea; species Nonomuraea sp. K271. Next base: position 25,887 of record NZ_JAAAHR010000121.1, read on the forward strand.
GATCTACGACGCCGCGGGCAGTCGTTTCCGCGACCCGGCGGTGGCGCTGCTGGCCGCCCAGGGCTCCCGCGACCCGGTGCGGCACGCCCGTCAGCTCGTGGCCTTCGGCGAAGGGCTCATGTTCGACGCGATCGTGGGGGCCGGCGCCATGCCGACCTTCGAGGAGCTGAGACAGGCCGTCGAGGACCTCCTGACCGGTATGCTGCCCCAGGACCCCGGCGAGGGCCGCGAAACCTTCAGGGGCCCGTGAGGGTCACCAGGCCGTGGCCGCCGGACAGGATGGCCGTCAGGACCGGATGGGTTTGCTCGTCCACGTCGAGCCGGGCGCCGACGGCTGCCAGTGCCGCGCGTACGCCCTCGGCGTCCGGATGGCCGCCCGCGAGCGACACCAGCTCGGCAGCCGGCAGCCCGGGACCGGCGGGGTGCGGGGTGTCGCCCCAGTCGATGAGGAACGGCACCAGCCCGTCGTGCCCGGCCCGTCCGGGCGGGGTGAGCCGCCATTCGAGCAGGTCGCCGGTCGGCGTGCGCCGCGACATGCCCAGCGGGTCGCCGGGGTCGTAACCGCGGGCGCGGGCCCTGGCCGTGACCGCGTCGATGTCGTCGACCGCCACCGCCCAGCCGACCAGCGCCGCCGCTTCCAGCCTGTCGATGCCGAACGGCCGGGACCCGGCGGGGGGCTCCTGCTCCGGGTCGGGCCCGACGATCTCCAGATAGCTCATGCCGCCCAGGCGGACCAGCCGGTTGGCCGTCCCGAACCCCGGGTGCCGCCCTCCGGCCGCCGGGCGCACGCCGAGCAGCCGTTCCAGTTCCGCGGCGGTGGACTCCAGGTCGGGGGTGGCGTACACGAGGTGGTCGAGGCTCATACAGGCAATTCTGCGTGACGGCGGGTCACCGGCAGGTCAGGCGTGGCCCTCTCGCGGCGTGCTCAGGCGCTCCCGGTGCGGCGGCCACTCGTCGTCGAGGATGCCGAAGCAGGCCGTGTCGCGCCAGGTGCCGTCGGGCCTCTTGCGGTGACGGCGCAGCGTGCCCTCGTGCACCCCGCCGATGCGCCTGATGGCGTCCTGCGAGCGTACGTTGCGCACGTCGGTCTTGAGCAGGACCCGGTTGTAGCCGAGCGCGAAGGCGTGGTCGATGAGCAGGAGCTTGCAGGCGGTGTTGACGTTCGTGCGCCAGTGCGCGCGGCCGTACCACGTCCAGCCGATCTCGATGCTCTCGTCGAAGCCGGGCACGTCGGCGTACGTGGTCCAGCCCACCGCGCGTCCGCTCCGCCTGTGCACGACCGCCAGCGGGACGTGCCGGTCGTCGTCGATCAGGTGGCGGGCGACCTTCGCGAGCTCCGACTCGGTGTGCGGCGTGCCCGCGGGCATCCAGCGCCAGACCTCGTCGTCCCCGCCGCCGGCGGCGAACAGGTCGGGCATGTGCTCCATGGCCAGGGGTTCCAGCCGGACGACGGCGTTCTCGAGCACCACGGGTCCGGGCAGCTTGGAGGTCATGGCGGCCACCCTACGGACGGCCGGGCGCTCTCCGTGATGGCCACCTGGGCCCTTTTACGGAGAACCACTGTCGACACTCATACCGGCCGGTCGGTAGGCTCACCGGCATGGACTTCGCTTACGACACCGTCACCGAGGACCTGCGCGAGCGACTGCTGCGCTTCATGGACGAATGCGTCTATCCCGCTGAGCCCGCTTTCGAGGAGCAGGCGGCGACCAGCGGGTGGAGCCCGCCGCCGCTGATGGCCGACCTCAAGGACGAGGCCAGGAAGCGCGGCCTGTGGAACCTGTTCCTGCCCAGCGAGCACGGCGCCGGGCTGACGAACCTCCAGTACGCGCCCCTGGCGGAGGTCATGGGCCGGAGTCCCACGCTCGCCCCGACGGCCACCAACTGCGCCGCCCCCGACACCGGCAACATGGAGGTCCTCTCCATGTTCGGCAGCCCATGGCAGCGGGAGGAGTGGCTGCGGCCGCTGCTCGACGGCGAGATCCGCTCGGCGTTCGCGATGACGGAGCCCGACGTGGCCTCCTCCGACGCCACGAACATCGCCACCTCCATCGTCCGCGACGGCGACGAGTACGTCATCAACGGCCGCAAGTGGTTCATCTCGGGAGCGATGAACCCCAATTGCAAGATCCTCATCGTCATGGGCAAGACGAACCCCGACGCGCCCAAACACCGCAGGCAGAGCATGATCCTCGTGCCGCGCGACACCCCGGGCGTGCACGTCAAGCGGGGCATGCACGTGTTCGGCTACTCCGACGCCGACCACGGCGGCCACGCCGAGATCGTGTTCGAGGACGTACGCGTGCCGGCGGAGAACCTGATCGGCGAGGAGGGCGGCGGCTTCGCCATCGCCCAGGCGCGGCTCGGCCCCGGCCGCATCCACCACTGCATGCGCCTGATCGGCATGGCCGAGCGCGCCGTGGAGCTGATGTGCCGGCGGGCGCTGACGAGGAACACGTTCGGAGCGCCCGTCGCCCATCAGGGCGTCGTACAGGACTGGATCGCCGAGTCCCGCATCAGGATCGAGCAGCTGCGCCTGCTCGTGCTCAAGACGGCCTGGCTCATGGACACGGTGGGCAACCAGGGGGCCCACACCGAGATCCAGGCCATCAAGATCTCCACGCCGATCACCGTGGAGTGGATCCTGGACAAGGCCGTCCAGGTGCACGGCGCGGGCGGCGTCTCCCAGGACTTCCCGCTGGCCGCGCTCTGGGCGCACGCGCGCTCGCTGCGCCTCGCGGACGGCCCGGACGAGGTGCACAAGAGGTCACTGGCCTATCGCGAGCTGAAGAGGTGGATGTGAACGAGGCGGAGATCAAGGAGCGCGTGGCCGCGTTCCTCGGCGAGCACGATCCGGGCCGCGACCGGCTGGAGTTCCTGAGGGCCAGGTTCGACGCCGGGCTCGCCTGGGTGTGGTTCCCCGAAGGACTGGGCGGTCTCGGGGCGCCACGGGAGCTGCAGCAGGTCGTGGAGCGGGAACTGGCGCACACGCCGCAGATCAACGGCGGCCTCCAGGGCATCGGCCTGGGCATGGCGGCGCCGACGATCCTGGCGTTCGGGACGGAGGAGCAGCAACGACGTTTCCTGCGGCCGCTGTGGACGGGCGAGGAGATCTGGTGCCAGCTCTTCAGCGAGCCCGGCGCCGGGTCCGACCTGGCCACGCTGGCGACCAGGGCGGTCAGGGACGGCGACGAGTGGGTGATCGACGGGCAGAAGGTGTGGACGTCCGGCGCCCACCACTCCCGGTGGGCCATCCTCGTCACCCGTACGGACCCCGACGTGCCGAAACACCGCGGGATGACGTACTTCGTCTGCGACATGCACGCGCCGGGCGTCGAGGTGCGGCCGCTGCGGCAGATCACCGGCGAGGCCGAGTTCAACGAGGTGTTCCTGACCGGCGTCCGGCTCCCCGACGACCTGCGGCTGGGCGAGGTCGGCGACGGCTGGCGGGTCGCGCAGACCACGCTGATGAACGAGCGCGTCGCCATCGGCGGCGCGCCCGCGCGGCGCGGCGGCGGCATGGTGGCCTCCGTGGTCGAGGCCTGGCGCGAGCACCCCGAGCTGCGCAGCCACGACCTGCACCAGCGGTTGTTGTCGCTCTGGGTGGAGGCCGAGGTGACCCGGCTGTCGGGGGCGCGGCTGCGCGAGCAGCTCGCCGCGGGGCAGCCGGGACCCGAGGGCTCGGGCATGAAGTTGTCGTTCGCCCGGCTCAACCAGGCGCTGACCGGGTTCGACGTCGAGTTCAGACGGGATCTCGGCTACGACGACTGGACGTTCAGGCGCTCCGAGAACGTCGACTTCTACGGGCGCGGGCCCGGCTACCGCTATCTGCGGGCCAAGGGCAACTCGATCGAGGGCGGCACCTCCGAGATCCTGCGCAACATCATCGCCGAACGGGTGCTCGGCCTCCCCTCCGAGCCCCGCGTCGACAAGGACGTGCCCTGGAAGGACCTGCCGCGATGACACGGAGCGAGGGAGGAGCGGTGAGCATGACGCTGCTGTATTCGGATGTCGAGGAGGAGCTGCGGGCCGCCGTACGAGGGCTGCTCGCCGACCGGTGCCCGCCCGCGGCGGTGCTCAAGCGCGTCGAGTCCGAGCCCTACGACCTTGACCTGTGGAAGACGCTGGCCGGGGAGATCGGGGTCGCCGGGCTGCTCATCCCCGAGGAGCTGGGCGGCGCGGGCGCGTCGGCCAGCGAGGCGGCCGTCGTGCTGGAGGAGCTGGGCAGGGCGGTGGCGCCGGTGCCGTTCCTCACCAGCGCGGTGCTGGCCACGTACGCGCTGCTTCCGACCCGTGACGCCCTGCTCGGCGAGCTGGCCGAGGGCAGGCGCACGGCCGCGCTGGCGGTCTCGTTCGCCGCCTCCCCCTACCGGCCGGAGCTCGGGGCGTCGCTGAGCGTGGACGGCGAGGGCCGGATCTCCGGCGAGGTCACCGGCGTGGCCGGTGCGGACGTGGCCGACGTGCTGCTGGCCCCCGTGAACGGCGACCTGTACGCGGTCGAGGTGCCCACGGCCGGGGGAGGCATGGCCGGGGGAGGCACGGC
>NZ_JAAAHR010000122.1:0-30211 GCF_009908215.1 Nonomuraea sp. K271
GGGCTGTTCGGCCGTCTCTCCTCCCTGAGCCGGTCGGCCGGCCGGCTCGGGCTGGGCAGACGGCTGCGTCTCGTGGGTCGGTCCGCTGGGCGACGCTGTCGCTTCCGGGCGCGCGGTGGACTCGGGCGGGAGGGACGGCGCCGCTTCATCGGCCGACTGGGCGGCCTGCGGGGTGGCGGCCGGCCATGCCTGCGCGGCGGCCTGCTCCGGTGCGGCGTGGCCGTCCTGGGTGGTGTGGCGGTCCTGGGTGGTGTGGCGGTCCTGGGTGGTGGGCTCGTCCTGGGGAGCGGGCGCGGCCGTGGACTCTGCGGTGACCGGCGTCGAGGCCGGGCGTGGGTCCGGGGACGCCGGTGGCGGGGTGGGCGAGGCGGGTGCGTAGATCGAGCCGGTGTCGCGCTCGCCCGCACGCCCGGGACCGAAGTCGGGCAGCCACGTCGAAGACCCGCCGCGGCGGGACGAGGCGTCGCCGAGGCGGGCATGGCCGCTCTCACGAGCGGGAGGCTCGGGGCGGGAGGTTTCCCGCGACGGAGGCTCCGGGCGGTGGGCGGGCTCGTGCGACGGAGGGCGGCCGGGCTCGCGTGACGGCTCCTGCCGGGGACCCGCCTGTCCGGCGGGGTCGTAGCCTGAGGCGGACTCGTGCGCGGGCGGGCCCTGACGGTGGCCGGAATCGTGGGACGGGTCCTGGCGATGGCCCGGCTGGCCGGACGCCTCGTGGCGGCCGGGGCCCGGGGTCTCGGAGCCCGCGGTGTCGAAGCCGGACGCATCGCGGCGGAAGTCCGCGGGGTCGTGGCCAGGTGAAGCGTGGCGGGAGTCCGCGCTGTCGTAACGAGGCGAGTCGTAACGAGGCGAGTCGTAACGAGGCGAGGCGTGGCGGGAGGCGGCATCGCGCGAAGGCGTCCCACGGGAGGGCGTGTCGCGGGACGCCGGCTCCTGCGGCCGCGCGTACGACGTCTCGGACGAGCGAGGCGGCGGGTTGTAGCCCACCGCCGGCTCCTCCGGTTCGCGCCGCGAGACCGGGGGGAACGGCAGCGCGTCGGAGGACAGCGGCGGCACCGGCTGCAGCTTGGCCACCCGGGGCGCGAACGGCGTCACCGTGGTGTCCTCGACCACGGGCGGCTCGGGGTCGAAGTCGGCGGCCGACAGCCGCAGTGCCTCGTCGTCGTGGGGGGTCACGTGGCGCTTGCGCGGGTCGAAGAGCCATTCGGCGTGCCGGGTGTGACCGTTCCACACGTAGCCGAGCTTGACCCGCCACAGGCCGTCGTCGCGTTTGGCGGAATCCCAGTCGATCTCGTCGGTGGGCACGCCGCGCCGGGTCAGGCGTTCCGCGACGAGGTCACCGAGGGTCGGGCCCGGCGAGGACTCGCCGGGCATGCGTACGGACACCCGCTGCGCCTGCTGGGCGACGTATTCGCGCTCCTGCAGCACCGGCCCCTCGAACCAGCGGACTCGCTCGACCGGGATCCCGGCGGTCGCGGCTATCTCCTCCGCCGTCTCTCCGGCGCGGATGCGGGCCTGGATCTCCTTGGGGCGCAACGGACTCTCCACTTCGATCTCGTACTGGCCGAGACGGGAGAAGTTGCCGCGGACGGCAGCACGGAGCCGGTCGTCCACGGGAAGCGTGAAGCGCGTACCTCGTCCGGCAGTAGCCAGCACGAGATAGGTGCCGTCCTCACTCACCGCGACGAGTCGGAGCTCCTGCATGCGAGTCCTTTCGTCAGCGTCGCCATTCTTCCCCCGGACCCTTGAGTCTCTCGCGTGTGCCGGTTGCCTGCCAGCACCGTACCCGGCATGTCCGAACATCGCCTTCCTGGGATAGTCCCGAGGTGATGTGACGCCGGTCACATTCGTGGAATCCATCGCCTCTAGAGCCCGCCGTCGCGCATGAGGAGGTTAGAGGCCCTTGAAGGATTCTGGCGAATCTCGCCGCGCGCCGGAGCGCACTTGAGCCAAGAGGCCACGACGGACGGGTGGGCGGCCGGATGGAGGTGCAGGTGCCGGGCGGCGCCGCCGGCAATGTACGGAGCGTAAGCGGAGTACGCGACTCCTGCCTTGGTGAGCTGACACGCGCGGGAATGTGTCGTTCCGACGACGAACACCCCCGATCGCACCAGAGTGCGTACGGCGGTGCCGAGGGCGGGCGAGTCGGCGCCGTCGATGGACAGGTTCGCGACGGAGGGGCCGCGCGCGTGCCTGCGGATCCAGTCGAGGCCCGCCAGCGCGTCGGCCAGCGTGCCCGAGCCGCCGCAGCCGAGCACGCGTACGGAGGCGATGCGGGCCTTGGGTGCGACGGAGTGGACGCGGCCCGCGGTGCGCGTGCCGGTGCCTGCGCAGTCGTGCCCGGTGCCGCCGGTGGCGTCGAAGGCCCGCCAGGTCCGGTCGCCGAACTCGGCCCGGCCGGGGTCGAGCCCGCTGTCCACGACGTACACGGTGGTGCCGGCGCCGGTTGCCGGGCCGGGCGGCGGAGGGTCGGCTCTCCTGCTCGTCATGGGGTGGATCTGCCGGTCGGCCTCGATCGCGCGTACCCGCGGGTCGGCTCGGAGCTCGGCCAGTTCGGCGGCGGTGAGGAAGGTGGCGAACCCCGGCAGCGCCGCGGTGTAGTAGCGGCGCACCCGCCATCGCGCCTCGCCGACGAGGTCGCGGGCGGCGCCTCGGCCGCGCGCGATCACGATGTAGGGCCGGACGGGTTCGGTCACGGCGGGGCGCTGGGAGGTTCCCGAGGCGGGCGTCATGGCCAGCGGGATGGCGGTCGTGGCGGCCGTGGCCACAGCCGCGGCGAGGTAAACGGAGGGCAGGCCGAGTCGTCGGGGCACGAGCTACGAGGTTGCCTGTCGCGCACGTCACAACAACATCAGGACACGCCGTCGCGTCTATTCCCGGGAAAGTTTTTACCGAACAACGATACGAGGGGACTGATCCGGGGGATGAGCGGCGAGCAGCGGACATTTGAGCTGACCGTCCCACAGATCATGGGGAGCGCCCTGGCCGCGGTGACCGCGGCCGTGGCCGCGTCCTATCTCGGCGTCGCAGGGACAGTGATCGGCGCCGCGGTCGTCAGCGTGGCCAGCACGATCGCGGGCGCCGTCTACACGCACTATCTCGCGCGTACGTCAGACCGGGTCAAGCAGCGCGCACTGGTCGTGCGGCCGGCGGAGCCCGCAGGTGACGGGACCGCGGAGGAGGAGACCGCCGGCAAGGCGGAAGAAGGGGAGACGGCGCCCGCTGTGCCGCCCGCTGTGCCGCCCGCTGTGCCGGCCGCTGTGCCCGCGCGGCGGCTGCCGTCGTGGACGCGGTTGGGGGCGGCGGCGGCCGTGGTGTTCGCGCTGAGCATGGGCGGCATCCTGGTCTATCAGGCGGTGACCCGGCAGACCGTCCACGAGCAGGTCACCGGCAAGCAGCCGAAGGGCGCGGACGAACGCCACGCGCCGGTCGGCGACGACAAGAAGGAGGAACGACCCACCCGGAAGCCCGAGTACGTACGCGGCATGGTGACCCGCGACCCCACCACGCCGGAGCCCACGAAGACGCCCGCGAAGACCCCGTCCCAGCGGGCCGCGCCCACAAAGACGGTCACGGTGTCGCCGTCCCACACGTCGTCCTCTTCCTCCGCCACCACGCCGCCGGCGGTGGACGACCAGCCGGGGGAGGAGATGCCGTCGGAGGACCCGCAGCTCACCGACCCGCCGGCGCTCGAGGACCGGCCAGGACGCCCCGAACGGCCCGACCCCACCGACCAGGCGGACAAGCCCACCGGCTATCCCAGCACGACGTCCAGGTAGGCGTTGGTGAACAGGCGCTGCGGGTCAAGTCCGTCGCGCAGCGCCTGGAAGTCCGCGAAGCGGGGATAGGTCCCGACGAGGGAGGCGGCGTCCCTGGTGTGCAGCTTGCCCCAGTGCGGCCGGCCGTCCAGCCGGGTCATGATCTCCTCGACTCCCGCGAAGTACGCCGGGTCGGGCGTCGGACGGTAGACGTGGCAGGCGACGTACGCGGACGGGCGGCCGTACGCGGTGGACAGCCAGGCGTCGCTGGGCGGCGTGACGCGCACCTCCACCGGGAAGGTGATCTTCCAGTCCATGCGCTCGATGAGGTCACGCGTCTCGCGCAGGGCCTGGGCCAGGCGCTCGCGGGGCACCGCGTACTCCATCTCGAGGAAGCGCACGTCGCGCCGCGCGGTGAAGATCTTGTACGACGTGTCCACCGCCTCCGAGTCCCCGAGAACGGCCGCGCTGACCTCGTTGATCCGCGGGATCAGGCGGGGTACGCGGGCCCCGAGGGCGCAGGCCGCGCCGAAGACGGTGTTCTCCAGGAACACGTTGTCCAGCCACCACTTGACGGCGCCGGGCGGCCGGGCCGGTCCCGCGTCCCTGTTGCCGGTCTTGACCAGGCAGGCGTCGGTGTGCGGCAGCCAGAAGAAGTCGAGGTGCTCGTTGGCGGAGATGAGGGCGTCGAGCGAGCCGAGGATCTCGCTGAGCGTCAGCTTGCGCCGCCGGTGTCGCAGCAGGAACGCGGGCTCCACCCGGAACGTGACGGCGGTCAGCACCCCGAGCGCGCCCAGGCCCACCCTGGCGGCGTCGAACAGGTCCTCGCCGGGGCCGACGGTCGCGACCGAGCCGTCGGCGAGCACCAGCTCCAGCTCGGTGACCTGGTCGGCGAGCCCGCCGCTGTCGCGTCCCGTGCCGTGGGTGCCGGTCTGGATGGCGCCCGCCACGGTCTGCTCGGTGATGTCGCCCATGTTGGCCAGGGCAAGTCCGCGCTCGTCGAGCAGTTCGTTCAGCACCCGCAGCGGCGTGCCCGCCAGCACGGTGACGCGGTCGTCCGCGCATGACCTGATCCCGGTCAGCGCGCCCGGGCGCAGCATGACGCCGTTGGTGAGGGCCACGCCGGTGAAGGAGTGGCCCGTGCCGACCATGCGGACCCGCCGCCCGGAGGCGGCGGCGTCCCGCACGGCGCGTACGACCTCCGTGACGGAGGCCGGCGTACGCACTTCCGCGGGGGTGCCCGACTGGTTGCGTGCCCAGTTCACGAAGGTCACGAGCACCCCCTTCAGCGTCTCGCCCGGTCAGTCGCGGGGGAGGCTCACTTGTTCTCCCAGCCCGCGGGAACGGGGTAGACGTCGCCGGGCTCGAGCTTCACGTCCTGGCCCTTGAGCACCTCGGACACCGTCACGAGGTGGTAGCCCTTCCTCTTCAGCGACTTGACGATCGACGGCATGGAGTCGACGGTCTGCTTCACCCAGTCGTGCATGAGGACGATGCTGCCCGGCTTGGCCACCTCCATGGACTTCTTCTTGATGGCCGTGGCGTTCTTCGAGCTCCAGTCCTCGTTGCCGCCGGTCCACAGGATGATCGGCATGCCGAACTCGGTGGCCACGTCGGAGACCTGCAGGTCGACCATGCCGTACGGCGGCCGCAGCAGCTTGGGCTCGACGCCGGCCGCCTTCTTCACCGCCTCCTGGGTCTTCTTGATCTCGGCTCTGACGTCCCACTTCTCGACCTTGCGGAAGTCGGGGTGGGTGTAGCTGTGGTTGCCGAGTTCGTGGCCCTCGGCGACCATGCGCTTGACGTAGGACGGGCGGCTCTTCACGTACTGGCCCTCAAGGAAGAACGTCGCCTTCGCGTCGTACTTCTTGAGCGTGTCGAGCAGCTTGCCCGCGTACTTGCCGGGGCCGTCGTCGAAGGTCAGGGCGACGCACTTGACCTGCGAGCAGTCGACCTCCTTCTTGGGGGCCTGGGCGGCCAGCGCGGACGTCGGCGTGAGAGTGACGCAGACAGCCGTAATGGCTAGAAGTGAACTGATGTGTCGGGACATAACTCGTAGCTTCCAGTGTGATGGGTGTTGCGAGGGATGTCCCGACGGTAGCGGATCAGCTCTTCGCGGGTGAAGAAGCCTCGGGAATTCTCAGCAGACCTGAACCTCCCGCCCCCACGGCCGCGGCCAGAGCCGCCGCCCCCAGGGCGAAGCCGTAGGCGTTGGACGCGCCGTACGCCTCGGTGAGCCGCCCGCCCGCCCACGCGCCGATCGCCACGCCGAACCCGATGGAGGTCGAGATCCACGCCATGCCCTCGGTGAGCAGGGACGGCGGCACCAGTCGCTGGGTGAGGGAGAAGCCCGTGATGATCGTCGGCGAGATGGCGAAGCCGGCCAGGAACAACGCGAGGGCCATGATCCACACGCTGCCGATGAACATGATCGGCAGCAGGCCCACCACGAGCAGCCCGAGCGCCCGTACGAACCGTCCGCGCAGCGAGATCTTCCAGTGCCGGGACCCGAACCACAACGCCGACACCATCGACCCACCCGCGAACGCCCCGACCAGGAACCCCGCGGCCGCCTTCACCCCGTGCTCCTCCGCGAACGCCACCGTGACGAGGTCGACCGACCCGAACACCGCGCCCAGCCCCAGGTAGACGCAGGACAGCAGGGCGATGCCGGGAATCAGGATGGGCGTGCCCGACGACGACGTGAGCCGCTGCACGGGCGGCTGGGTGCGCCGCTGCGCCGCCAGCGCCAGGCTGCCGAAGAGCATGCAGAGCAGGGCCACGCTCAGCCCGGCGAACGGGTTGACGCCCGTGGCGAGCAGCGTGACCAGCACGGGGCCCGTGACGAACGTCACCTCGTCCACCACGGACTCGAACGCGAACGCGGTGTGCAGCTTGCCGGAGCCGCCGTGGATCGACGACCAGCGGGCCCGCACCATCGATCCGATGGACAACGACGTGGCCCCGACCAGCAGGCCCGTGACGTAGAGCGTCCAGCTGGGCAGGCCGTACCCGGCGCACACCATGAGGGCGGTCAGGGCGAGCGCGTTGACGAGGGCGAACGGCGGGATCACCCGGCTCTGGCCGAACCTGTCGACCAGGCGGCCCGACAGCGGGGCGGCGATCGCGAACGACACGTTGGTGGTGGCGGCCACCGCGCCCGCCACGGCGTACGAGCCCGTCAGGGTCTGGACCAGCAGCACGACCCCGATACCCAGCATCGACATCGGCATCCGCCCGATGAAGCCCGCCAGCACGAACCCCGTGGTCCCCGGCCTCGCGAACAACCCCCGGTAAGGCCCGACCACGCCGTTTCCCCCTTACGTCGGAGACTTCACCATCGCGCACCGAGTGTCCGGACGGCAAGTGATATTTCCGGCGGGTGGGTTAACGTGTGCCGCGTGTCCGGTCTTCCCTCGTTCCGCGCGGTCATGCTCATGGTGCTCGCCGTGCTCGTGGTCACCGTGGCGGCCGGTGGAGTCGTCGTGATCCTCGGCGATGATCTGGTCAGCACCGCCGGCGAGCCCGTACGCAGCCCGCGCCCCCAGCCGCCGCGGCCCACGCCCGCGACCACCGCCCGCCTCGATGAGATCGTGCCCTCGGCCGAGCCGGTCAAGGACTTCGGCGAGGGCGGCCCCAGCGTCACGCCGACCCCGCCGCGCGTGCTGGCGATCGCCCCTGCCGCCGTGCCCAAGCAGACGAGGTTCCGGCTCGGCGAGCTCGCGCACGTGCAGAAGGTGGCCGTGGTGGACGCGGGTGCGGTCAAGGTGTCGGGCACCGGGCTGAACCTGCTCGCCGTCGACCCGTCAGACTTCCGCTCGTGGACCCCGAAGCCCGTCGCCGACCAGCCGGGCGTCTGGAGCGCGCTGACCCGGGGAGAGCTGGTGGCCGACGCCGCCGCAATGCGCAAGTTCGGGATGGTCCTCGGCGCCATGTACCAGGTGGACGGCGGCCCCCGGCTGCGCGTCGCCGCCTCGGCCACACTCGGGCTCAAGGGCGTGGACGGGCTGGTCAGCGCCGACCTGGGCAGGTCGCTGGGGTTCGCGCCCGGCGTGGCGGTGCTGCTGCACGGCAAGCCCGGCAAGATCAGCGAGTTGGGCGTACGCAGGCTGCTCGGCAAGGACGCCCAGATCGTCCTGCTGGACGCAGCCGAGCGAACCGCAAAGAAGCAGGTGCCCGAGCGGCGGCAGCCGAAGAGCGTCAACGTGGGCAGACCCGGCAGCTACCTGGAGCTGTACAAGGCCTCCGCCACCCGCTGCCCCGGCCTGTCCTGGACGGTGCTGGCCGCGATCGGCCAGGTGGAGAGCGGGCACGGCCGCAACAACGGCCCGTCGAGCGCGGGCGCGCTCGGGCCCATGCAGTTCATGCCCGCCACCTGGAAGCACTACGGCGTCGACGGCGACGGCGACGGCAAGGCCGACATCTGGAGCCCGTACGACGCGGTGCCGGGAGCCGCCAACTACCTGTGCGCCAACGGCGCGGGCAAGGGTGGCGAGAAGCTGCGCAAGGCCATCTGGTTCTACAACCACTCGTGGGACTACGTGAACAAGGTCATGGGCATCGCCGAGGCCTATGCCCGCACCTACGCCTGAGGCCTGCGGCGGGGCGGCGGGCAGCAGGTCAGGGGACACGGCCGCGGCTCCGGCTCGTCCATCAGCTCGCGCACCATCCGCACGAACCGCGGATGCGTGCCGGCCGTCGCCGCCCGCTCCATCGGCAGGCCCAGCTCGGCGGCCACCTGCCTGGCCTCCGTGTCGAGGTCGTAGATGACCTCCATGTGGTCGGAGACGAACCCGATCGGCACCAGCACCACGGCCGGCGCGTCGGTCTTGCGCAGGAAGTCGCAGACGTCCGGCTCCAGCCACGGCACGTGCGGCGGGCCGCTGCGCGACTGCCACACCAGGTCCCACGGCGCGGTGCGGCCGAGCGCCTGGTTGACCAGCTCGGCGCTCCTGCGCAGCTGCGCTTCGTACAGGCCGCCGGACGGGCCCGCCGTCTCGGCCATCGAGACGGGGATGCTGTGGGCGGTGAACACCAGCCTGGCGTCGTCGCGTCCGCGGAGGGCGAGCCGTTCCAGCGCCGCGCGCGTGTGGTCGGCCATCGCCGCCACGAACCCCGGATGATCGCCGAAGTGGCGCATCTTGACGAGCTCGGGGCCGCCGTCGACCGAGATCCTCGCGATGTCCTCGTGGTATTGGCGGCAGCTCGAGTAACCGGCGAACGCCGACGTCGCGAAGACCGCGGCCTTCCTGACGCCGTCGGCCTTCATCTGCCGCACGACGTCCTCGCCGAACGGGTGCCAGTTGCGGTTGCCCCAGTAGACCGGCACGCCGGCGAGCGGGTGCAGCGCCTCGACCAGCTCGCGGTTCTGCTGGTTGATCGGGCTGACGCCGCCGAAGCTCTGGTAGTGCTCGGCCACCTCCAGCAGCCGCTCGCGCGGCACGCCACGCCCGCGCACGACGTTCTCCAGGAACGGCAGCACGTCGTCGGGACCCTCGGGACCGCCGAACGACAGAACCAGCAAGGCGTCGTATGTTCCCACGTGACAAACCCTATGCGGGAATGCCCCCGGCTCCCTCTCCGGGCCGCGAGGAACGACGAGGAAGGTGACAACGGCGGCCGAGCCGCCGGACGCTGTGCGGCCATGGACAGGTAGGTTCGATCGGGTGAGCGCATTCAACGACATACGTGACTATGTGGCCATCCCTCGGGTCCTCTCGCTACGGCTGTCGCCGGACGGCTCCAGGCTGATCTCCGCGGTCCAGGCCCTGAACGCCGACGGCAAGTCGTACGGCACCGCGCTCTGGGCGATTCCGGTCGGCGGGCGCGAGGGCGAGCCGTACCGCCTGACCCGCTCCGCGAAGGGCGAGGCCGGGGCGGTCTTCACCGACTCCGGCGACGTGCTGTTCACCTCGGCCCGCCCCGACCCCACCGTGAAGGACTCCGCCGACGAGGTCGCCTCGTTGTGGCTGCTGCCCCGCGCGGGCGGCGAGGCCCGTCAGGTGGCCACCCGTCCCGGCGGCATCGGCGCGGTCCGCGCGGCGGGCGACGTCGTCGTGTTCGCCGCCGACGTGCTGGACGGCGAGGCCGACACAGAGGAGGAGCGGCGCAAGGCCCGCAAGGACGCCGGGATCAGCGCCGTCCTGTTCGAGGGGTATCCGGTCCGCTACTGGGACCACGACCTCGGCCCCGGCCGCACGCGCCTGTTCGCGGGCCGGCTCGGCGAGGACCGGCTGGAGGACGTACGCGACCTGACCCCCGACGCGGGCGAGGCCCTGCGCGAGTGCGGCTTCGAGCTGACTCCCGACGGCGCCACCGTGGTCGTGACCTGGCGTACCTACCTGCCGAAGGGCGAGTGGCGCACCGATCTCGTCGCCATCGACGTCGCCACGGGCGAGCGGCGGGTGCTGCTCAGCGAGGACCGCCACGACTTCACCGGCCCGCTGGCGATCTCGCCCGACGGCCGCAGGGTCGCCTGCTCGCGCGAGCGGTTCACCGGCCTGGACGTCTCGGCGCGCAGCGAGTTGTGGATCGCCGACCTCGCCACGGGACAGGGCCGCGCGTACGCGCCCGACCTGTTCCCCGCGGCCGTCGAGTGGGCGCCCGACTCCTCGGCCGTCCACCTCGCCGCCGACCACCAGGGACGCCGGCCGGTCTTCCGCGTACCCGTGGCCGAGCCCGGCGACGTGGCCAGGCTGACCCGCGACGACGCCTCCTACTCGAATCTCGCCGTCTCCGCCGACGGCCGCGCCCTCTACGCGCTGCGCAGCGGCGTCGGCATCGTGCCCGGCCCGGCCAGGATCGACGTGGCGACCGGCGAGGTCGCCGACGTGCCCTCGCCCGCGCCGCGCCCCGAGGTGCCCGGCAGGCTGACCGAGATCTCCGCCACCGCCGACGACGGCACCACGATCCGCGGCTGGCTCGTGCTGCCGGAGCGCGCCTCCGCCGGCGCGCCCGCGCCGCTCCTGCTGTGGGTCCACGGCGGCCCGATCGCCTCGTGGAACGACTGGCAGTGGCGCTGGCAGGCGTGGATCATGGCCGCGCACGGGTACGCCGTCCTCATGCCGGACCCGTGCCTGTCCACCGGCTACGGCCAGGAGATGATCGACCGCGGTTGGGGCAACTGGGGCCCGCGCACCCAGGCCGACCTCGACGCGATCGTCGACGTGGCCCTGGCCAGGGACGACATCGACGCCGAGCGCATCGGCGCGATGGGCGGCTCGTACGGCGGCTACATGGCCAACTGGCTGGCCGGCCACAGCGACCGCTACAAGGCCATCGTCACCCACGCCTCGCTCTGGAACCTCGACCAGTTCGCCGGCACCACCGACGCCGCCATGTTCTGGCAGCGCGAGTTCGGCGAGCCGGGCTCCGAGCGTTACTCGCTGCTGTCCCCGCACAACTCGCTCGGCAAGATCACCACGCCGCTGCTCGTCATCCACGGCGACAAGGACTACCGCGTGCCCATCGGCGAGGCCCTGCGGCTCTGGTGGGATCTGCGGCGTACGGAGGTCGAAGCGAAGTTCCTGTACTTCCCCGACGAGAACCACTGGATCCTCAAGCCGGGCAACGCCGTCGCCTGGTACGAGACCGTGCTCGCCTTCCTGGCGCAGCACGTGCTCGGCGAGGAGTGGAAGCGCCCGGGCTCGGTGGCCTGATGACCGGATTCCTGCGTCTGGCCGAGGACATCGCCCGCGAGGCGGGCGACATGCTTCTGGCGAAACGGCCCACGATGTCCGAGGAGGTCGAGACCAAGTCCAGCCCCACCGACGTCGTCACCATTCTGGACAAGGCGTCGGAGGAGCTCGTCCGGGAGCGCATCCTGGCCGCCAGGCCCGGCGATCGCATCCTGGGCGAGGAGGGTGGCGAGGCCCCAGGGGAATCCGAGGTGCGCTGGATCGTCGACCCGATCGACGGCACCGTCAACTTCCTGTACGGGCTGCCCGACTGGGCGGTCTCGATCGCCGTCGAGGTGAACGGCAGGGTCGTGGCGGGGGTCGTCAACGCGGCGCAGCGCGGCGAGGTCTACACCGCCGCGCTCGGCGAGGGCGCCTGGCTCGGCGGCGAGCGGCTGCGCTGCACCATCGGGGTGCCGCTGGCGCAGGCGCTCGTGGCGACCGGCTTCGGCTACTCGGTGAGCCGGCGAGCCGTCCAGGGCGAGGTGGTGGCCGCGGTGCTGCCGCGGGTGCGTGACATCAGGCGCGGCGGCTCGTGCGCCATCGACCTGTGCTCGCTGGCGGCCGGCCGCCTCGACGCCTACTACGAGCGCGGCATCAACCAGTGGGACTACGCCGCGGCCGGCCTGGTGGCGACGGAGTCGGGGGCCAGGCTGGGCGGGCTGCTCGGCAGGCCGGTGAGCCCTGACTTCGCGTTGTGCGCCGCGCCCGGCCTGTTCGAGGAGCTGCACGACCTGCTGGTCCCGCTCGACCCCGAGCGGGACGCCTGACCGGCCTCCGCGCAGGGGCCCGGGAACGACGAAACGGCCGGAGCAAGGGCTCCGGCCGTTTCGATCGGGTCAACGGGGCAAGGGTATGCCATGATCGTCGGCCAGCCGACGCAGATCTTCGATCTCGGCGGTGAGCGTGTCGGCGAGATATTCGTCACCGACGCTGCGGGCCTCACGGAGGCCCTTATAAGCCTGGTCGAGGCGGTGTTCGATCGTGGTCGTGAACTCGCCCATCTCACCTACTCTCTAGGGGTTCGACTCGTGTGGGAGCGACGCACGCCCATTGCCGGTTGATGTCCTGGCGATGGGTGTCTCGCAGGCATACCCCGGGTCGTCGTCCCCCGAAACATGAATCTGGCCGTGGTCTGCCTCACCCTGGCGTCACCAACCCCTGAACATGCCTTACCGTGCGCTTATCGACGCTGTGGACAGAATGTGGGACCAGAACCGGAAAGAGGTGTGCCAGGCGTGCGGGTGCTGGTGGTTGAGGACGAGCGCGTGCTCGCCGACGCGATCGCGACAGGGCTCAGGCGCGAGGCCATGGCGGTGGACGTGGCCTATGACGGCGGGGGCGCGCTTGAGCGCACCTCCTACATCGACTACGACGTGATCGTGCTCGACCGTGACCTGCCGGTCGTGCACGGCGACGAGGTGTGCCGCCGGCTGGTGGAGCAGCGGACCGCCTCCCGCATCCTCATGCTGACCGCGTCGGGCGACGTGGACGACAAGGTGGAGGGGCTCGGCCTCGGGGCCGACGACTACCTCGCCAAGCCGTTCGTGTTCGTCGAGCTGGTCGCGAGGGTGCGCGCGCTCGGCCGCCGCTCCGCGCCCGCGCTGCCGCCCGTGCTCGAGCGGGCCGGGATCCGGCTCGACCCGGGCAAGCGGCTCGTGCAGCGCGACGGCAAGGAGATCGTGCTGACCAAGAAGGAGTTCGCCGTCCTCGAAGAGCTGATGCGCGCGGAGGGAGCCGTGGTCAGCCAGGAGGACCTGCTGGACAAGGCCTGGGACGAGAACATCGACCCGTTCACCAACGTGGTTCGCGTGACCATGATGACGTTGAGGAAGAAGCTGGGCGAGCCTCAGGTGATCGAGACCGTCCCAGGGGTGGGGTACAAGTTGTGACTGAACGGCCAGAGCGGCAGGCGGGGCCGACGCACCCGATGATCAGCCCGCATTCCGCGCGCAAGGCGACGCGCGTGCAGGAGGCGCCGCCGCCGAGCGGGCCGCCCGCCTGGGACGGCCCGCCCCCGCCGGCGCAGACGCCGGCGCAGCGCACGCCGATGGAGCGGATGAAGGACCTGCCCGGCAGGGTCAGCATCCGGTGGCGGCTGACGCTCACCTACGGCGCGCTGGTCTTCGCGGCGGCCGCGGTGCTGCTGCTCTCGGTCTATGTGATCGTCGGTACGGCGATCGACTACGCGTGGCCATCCATCGACTGGGGGCTCGATCCCGTCCAGAACGCCCGGCTCGACGCCGCGTGGCGGGAGTTCCAGCGGCAGGCGGTGCAGGACGCCCGCGACACCCTGTTCAGCAGCGCGTTCATGGCGCTGCTCGGCGTCGGCATCCTCGCGCTCATCATCGGCTATTTCGTCGCCGACCGGGCGCTGCGGCCGGTGGCGCAGATGACCGCCACGGCACGCAAACTGTCCGAGAGCACCCTGGCCCACCAGCGCATCGCCCTGGAAGGCCCCAACGACGAGCTGAAGGAACTGGCCGACACCTTCGACGCCATGCTCACCAGGCTCAACATCGCCTTCGACACCCAGCGCAGATTCGTGGCCAACGCCTCACACGAATTGCGCACCCCCCTCACGATCAATCGCACGGTCCTGGAGATCGCCCTGTCGGACCCCGAGGCGTCGGAGGACCTCAAAACGCTCGGCCGTACCCTGCTCGAGGTCAACGCGCGGAACGAGAAGCTCATCGAGGGGCTGCTGCTGCTCGCCAGGAGCGAACGCGAACTCGCCGTGCGCAAACCCCTGGACGTTCAGGAAGTCGCCCAGACGGCCGTGGAACAGGTCACGCCCTTCGCCCTGGAACACGGGGTCACCGTAACGACCGAACTGGTCAGCGCGCCTACCATAGGCGACCCGGTGCTGCTGGAACGCTCCGTCAGCAACCTGCTCGAGAACGCTGTCAAGTACAACATTCCCGAAAACGGAAAAGTGTGGATCCGGACGGGAATGGTGGACGGTGCCTTGGTTGTTCAGGTGGCCAACACGGGACAGCACGTCCCGGCGTACGAGGTGAACAGCCTGTTCGAGCCGTTCAGGAGGCTCCACGCCGACCGCGTGGATTCGGCCAAGGGATCGGGTCTCGGGCTGTCCATCGTCCGTGCGGTCGTACATGCCCACGGCGGAAATGTGACCGCCGTGCCGCGTGATGGTGGAGGGCTGGTCGTGACCATTCGGCTTCCGAGACGCTGACATCGCCGTTGCCGTGTCGTGTTCGTGCGCGTGTTGAGGAGCGGGGGGCGTCTCATTGGTGCCGCACATGTGGTTGGATGTGCCGTCGAACACGGTGGTGCATGACGCCAAGGCTGTGGGTTTCGCCATATTTGGCTAACCATTGCCCTCGGCAGCAGGCCCTGACGTGTTGGGAGGTTCGTTGTCCGTTTTCTCGGGGTACCGATGGGAAATCTCTCCGGCGGAACGGGCACAAGACGGGCCTCCCGGACGTTAGAAGACGCGCGACGAGCGCGAAGACATATAGATGAGGGGGATGGAGTAAGCACAATGGCTACCGACTACGACAGCCCGCGCAAGACAGACGACGACCTGGGGGAGGACAGCCTCCAGGAGCTCCAGGCGCGGCGCACCGACAAGTCGTCCGGCAGCATCGACATCGACGAGACCGACCTGGCCGAGTCGCTGGAACTGCCCGGGGCCGACCTGTCGAACGAAGAGCTGTCCCTGAGGGTGATTCCCCGCCAGGCGGACGAGTTCACCTGCTCGCGCTGCTTCCTGGTGCACCACCGAAGCCAGCTGGCCTCCGAGAGGAACGGCCAGCAGGTCTGCCGGGAGTGCGCCGCCTAGTCAGAGGAGGCATCGCGTGGCCGACACCGAGAGAGAACACCATGAGGGCAACGAGGCCGCCGACCCCGATCGCGAGGTCGGCGAACTCGTGGGCAAGCTCACCCGGCCCGGTGAGCTCGAGCCGGCCGAGCGGCGCAGGCTGCTCGGCCGTCTAGCCCAGGCCCTGTCCGCCGGAGCGAAGCGGGCACGCGCGACCGGCGCGGGCCGTGGCCGCTGGCTGGCGGACGTCTTTCTCAACATCGCGCCCCGCATCCCGATCAGGGACCTGCACACCCTCTCCGATCACCACCACGGCCTGACCGGCGAAGAGCTCGCCGACGACCTCGTACGCACCGCCCAGAAGGCCACGATGACCGTCGGCGCGATCGGCGGGGCCCTCGCGGCCGCCGAGTTCGCCGCACCACCCCTTCTGCTCTCCGCCCCCGCGCAACTCGTCGCGGAGACCATCGTCGTCGCCGCCATCGAGGTCAAGCTCCTGGCCGAGCTGCACGAGGTCTACGGCGTACACGTCGAGGGCACCGGAGCGCAGCGCGCGGTCGCCTTCACCTCCGCCTGGGCCAAGCAGCGTGGCATCGACCCCCTCACTCCCGCCTCCGTCTCGCTAGCCCTCGGCGCCGCCACCAAGACCGCCCTGCGCAACCGCCTGCTCCGCACGCTCGGCCGTCACCTGACCACGCTGGGCCCGTTCCTCACCGGAGCCGTGGCCGGCGGCGCGCTCAACCGCATCGCGACCAGGAAACTCGGCGAGGCCGTACGCGACGACCTGCGCGTCAAGCGGCCGTTACCCGCGGGCGAGCAGCGCGAGATCGGCCACCGCAAGCGCGACGAGCTAGACCCTTAGCCCGTTGAACGCCATCTTGAGCAGCGCGTCGGCCACATCGTCAGACGAGGCCCCGCGCGAGGGCTGATACCAGTCGGCGATCGAGTTGACCGTCCCGAACAACAGCCGTGTCACGAGCGCCGGATCGACGTCCGGCCTGATGCTCCCCTGCGCCGCCGCCTCCTTGACCAGTCGGCTGATGAAGGCGTCGAACTCCCTCCGCCGCTCCAGCGCCACCTGCTCCGTGCGGCTGTTGCCGCGCACCCGCAGCAGCAGCGTCACGTACGGCAGCCGGTCGACGAGGATGCGCACGCTCTGCCGTACGACCCACTCCAGGCGCTCGATCGCGGGGCCAGAGGCGGCCCGCTGGTCGGCGACCATCTCGGACAGCCCGTCGAGCGCCCGGTCGAGCGCCCGCGCGAGCAGCTGCTCCTTGCCGGGCACGTGGTAATAGATGGCCGACTTGGTGACGCCGAGCGCCCTCGCCAGGTCCTCCATGCTCGTCCCGTCGTAGCCGCGCTCGTTGAAGACGCCCACGGCGATGGAGAGCACGGACTCGGGGTCGTGCCCGCGCCGGCGCTGGCGGGTAGGGGTGGGGGTGGCCATGTCATCAATTATCGCTGGTTATCCGCCTGTCGATGACGCGTTTCAGTTTGCCGGCCGACCGTTCCAGCGTCTCCGGGTCCACCACCTCGACCTCCACGCTCACGCCCACGGTCGCCTTGACCAGGTGACGCAGCGCCGCGCCCGCCTCGGGGCCGACCGCGGAACCGGGTCGGGCCTCGACCCGGACCGTCATCACGTCGAGCCGCCCGGGACGGGTCAGATGGAGCTGGAAGTGCGGCGACAGACCGGGCGTGCGCAGTACCAGCTCCTCGATCTGGGTGGGGAACACGTTCACGCCCCGCAGGATGATCAGGTCGTCCGTGCGGCCGGTCACCTTCTCCATCCGGCGGAAGGCCGGCCGGGCGGTGCCGGGCAGCAGCCTGGTCAGGTCGCGGGTGCGGTAGCGGATGACGGGCATGGCCTCCTTGGTGAGGCTGGTGAGGACCAGCTCGCCCGACTCGGCGAGCTCGCCGGTGAGGGGATCGACCGTCTCCGGGTAGAAGTGGTCCTCCCAGACGTGCAGGCCGTCCTTGCTCTCCACGCACTCGTTGGCCACGCCGGGCCCCATCACCTCCGACAACCCGTAGACGTCCACGGCGTGCAGGTCGAAGCGGTCCTCGATCTCCTCGCGCATCCGCTCCGTCCAGGGCTCGGCGCCGAAGATGCCGATCCGCAGGGAGGAAGCGCGCGGGTCCAGGCCCCGCGCCTCGAACTCGTCCAGCAGGGCCAGCATGTACGACGGCGTGACCATGACGATGTCGGGTCGGAAGTCGGTGATGAGCTGGACCTGCCGCGCCGTCATCCCGCCGGAGACCGGCACCACGGTGCAGCCCAGCCGCTCGGCGCCGTAGTGGGCGCCCAGGCCTCCGGTGAACAGGCCGTACCCGTAGGCCACGTGCACGATGTCGCCGGGCCGCCCGCCGGAGGCGCGGATCGACCGGGCCATCACGTCGGCCCACACGTCAAGGTCGTTCCTGGTGTAGCCGACCACGGTCGGCCGGCCGGTGGTGCCGCTGGAGGCGTGGATCCTGACCACCTGCTCGCGCGGCACGGCGAACATGCCGAACGGGTAGCCGCCGCGCAGGTCCTCTTTCGTGGTGAAGGGGAAGCGGGCCAGGTCGCTGAGCTGCCCGCAGTCGTCCGGGTGCACGCCGGCCTCGTCGAACTTCCGCCGGTAGAGGGGGACGTTGCGGTAGGCGTGGGCGAGGGCGCGCCGCAGCCGTTCGAGCTGCAGCGCCATGAGCTCGTCGCGGGAGACCCGCTCGATCGGGTCGAGCTCGCCGGGTTCGGGGGGTTTGCCTCGTCTCACGTCAGCTCCCGGCTCCGGCCGCGGAACTCCGCGACCACCTGACCGTCCGGCCTGCGTACGGTGATGTCGTAGATGCCGCTGCGCCCGTAGCGGGTGCGTTCGGCGGCGGCGGCCACCAGCTCGTCGCCCGCGCGGGCGGGAGAGACGAACGTGATCTCCGCGCCCGCCGCCACCGTCACCGGGCCGTGGCTGTTGCACGCGCAGGCGAACGCCGTGTCGGCGAGCAGGAACACGTATCCGCCGTGGCACAGGTCGTGTCCGTTGATCATCTGGTCGGTCACGGTCATGCGGCACACCGCGCGTCCCTCGCCCAGCTCCATCAGCTCGATGCCCAGGGCCGCGGAGGCGGTGTCGGCGTCCATCATGCGACGCGCGCTCTCCAACGCAGGTCTCCCTTGTCAACTGACTGAATGTTCGGTAAACACTTCACCGTCCGGACGATCGTTGTCAAGAGGGTGGACCATGTTCGAACAGCACCGCGAGACCCTGGAGAAGGCCCTGTCCGCGATCGCCGGACGCGGCTACTGGAGTGCCTACCCCGAATCGCCCAGCCCGCGCGTCTACGGCGAGGGCGCGGCCGAGCGCGGCAAGGAGGCGTTCGAGTCCTACCTCGGCAAACCCTTCCCGCTCGACCAGCCGGGCACCGGGACGTGGATCGGCGCCGAGCGCTCGCCGTACGGGATCGACCTCGGCGTCACCTACCCGGAGCCGGTCCCCGGCGACCTGGTCGCGGCCGCGCAGGCGGCGCTGCCCGCCTGGCGGGACGCCGGGCCCGACGCACGCGCGCTGGCCTGCGTCGAGATCGTCGACCGCATCAACAAACGCGCTTTCGAGCTGGCCAACGCCGTACAGCACACCAGCGGGCAGGCGTTCGTGATGGCCTTCCAGGCGGGCGGGCCGCACGCGCAGGACCGCGCGCTGGAGGCCGTCGCGTACGCCTACGCCGCCATGACCTCCTCGGCCGCCGCCGCCCGCTGGGAAAAGCCCGCAAAGGGCGAGCCGCTGGTGATGGAGAAACGGTTCACCGTCGTGCCCAGGGGCGTCGCCCTCGTGATCGGCTGCAACACGTTCCCGACCTGGAACGCCTATCCGGGGCTGTTCGCCTCGCTCGCCACCGGGAACCCGGTGATCGTCAAGCCGCACCCGCGCGCCGTGCTGCCGCTCGCGATCACGGTGCAGATCGCCCGCGAGGTGCTGGCCGAGGCCGGGTACGATCCCGCGCTCGTCACGCTGGCCGCCGAGGAGGGCCAGGGCCTGGCCAGAACGCTCGCGACGCACCCCGGCATCCGCGTCGTGGACTTCACCGGGTCGACGGAGTTCGGCGACTGGCTGGAGCAGAACGCCAAGCAGGCGCTCGTGCACACCGAGAAGGCCGGGGTCAACACGGTGGTCATCGACTCCACCGACTCGTGGAAGGGCATGCTGGGCAACCTGGCGTTCTCGTTGTCGCTCTACAGCGGCCAGATGTGCACCGCTCCCCAGAACATCCTCGTCCCCGCGGGAGGCATCGAGACCGACGAGGGGCACAAGAGCTTCGACGAGGTCGCCGCCGGGCTGGCCGCCGCCGTCGGGAGGCTGCTCGGCGACGACGCCCGCGCGGTCGAGCTGACCGGCGCGCTCGTCAGCCCCGACGTGCTGGCCAGGGTGGAGGCGGCGCCGTCGCTGGGCGAGGTGGTGCTGGCGTCGCGGGCGCCCGCGCATCCGGCGTTCCCCGACGCGGTGATCAGGACGCCGGTGATCGTCCGGGTCGATCCGGAGAAGCCGGAGATCTACGGCCGCGAGCACTTCGGGCCCATCTCGTTCGTCATCCCCACGGGCTCGACGCGGGACAGCCTCGACGTGCTGCGCCGCACGATCAATGCCCGCGGCGCGCTCACCGCCTCCGCCTACTCGACCTCCTCCGACGTGCTCGACCAGGCCGAGCGAGCCGCCATCGACGCCGGCGTCAACCTGTCGTGCAACCTGACCGGCGGCGTGTTCGTCAACCAGTCGGCCGCGTTCAGCGACTACCACGGCAGCGGCGCCAACCCCGCCGCCACCGCCTCGCTCACCGACCCCGGCTACGTCGCGGGCCGCTTCCATGTGGTGCAATCCAGGCGACCGGCATGATTCCCCCGCGAGGAGTGACATGACTGAGGTGTACCTGGTGGGCGGCGTACGCACCCCCATGGGCAGGTACGGCGGCGCGCTGGCCGCCACCCGGCCCGACGACCTGGCGGCCCTGGTCGTCGGCGCGGCGGTGCGCCGCAGCGGCGCCGACCCCGAGGCGTTCGACGAGGTGGTGCTGGGCGCCGCCAACCAGGCGGGCGAGGACAACAGGAACGTCGCCCGCATGGCCGCCCTGCTGGCCGGGCTGCCCGCGACGACGCCCGCGTACACCGTCAACCGGCTCTGCGCCAGCGGCCTGACCGCGATCGTCTCGGCCGCGCAGGCGGTGCGCACGGGCGAGTCGGACCTCGTGGTGGCGGGCGGCGTCGAGTCCATGACCCGGGCTCCCTGGGTCATGGCCAAACCCGGCACACCCTGGGCGAAACCGGGCGAGGTGGCCGACACCTCGCTGGGGTGGCGCTTCGCCAACCCGCGCTTCGACGCGCGTACAACGACGTCGATGGGCGAGACGGCCGAGGAGGTGGCCGCGCTCGACGGCATCACCAGGGAGGAGTCCGACGCCTGGGCGCTGCGCAGCCACACCCGCGCGGTGGCGGCGGCCAAGGAGGGGCGCTTCGCCGCCGACCTCCTACCGGTGGGGGAGGTGACCGCGGACGAGGGCCCCCGCCCCGACACCTCGATGGAGCGCCTGGCCGGACTCAGGACGATCTTCCGCGACGGCGGCGTCGTCACGGCGGGCTCGTCGTCCCCGCTTTCCGACGGCGCGGCGGCCGTGGTGGTCGCGAGCGAGGAGGCCGTACGCCGCCACGGCCTGACGCCGCGGGCCAGGATCGTCGCCGGCGCGTCGGCGGGCGTCGAGCCCCACCTGATGGGCCTCGGCCCGGTGCCGTCGACCCGGAAGGCGCTGGCCAGGGCCGGCTGGGAGCCCGCCGACGCCTCCGGGATCGACACCGTCGAGATCAACGAGGCGTTCGCGCCGCAGCTGCTCGCCTGCGTACGCCGCCTCGGCCTGGATCCGGAGACGGTCAACGCCGACGGCGGCGCCATCGCGCTCGGCCACCCGCTGGGCTGCTCGGGCGCCCGCCTGGTCGTCACGCTGCTCGGCCGCATGGAGCGCGAGTCGGGCCGGCGCGGGCTGGCCAGCCTCTGCGTGGGCGTGGGCCAGGGCGTCGCGATGCTCGTGGAGGCCCCGTGAACGTGGCCGTGATCGGCGGCGGGCGCATGGGCGCCGGCATCGCGCAGGTATTCCTGGCCGCGGGCGACCACGTGACCGTACAGGAGCCGCAGGCGGAGGCCGCCCGGCGGCGCATCGCCGACGGCCTGGCCATCGCCGAGTCCAAGGGCCTGGTGGACAGGGAGGCGGCGCTGGCCCGCCTGGCCATGGCCGGGGTGCCCGCGGACGCCGACCTGGTGATCGAGGCGGTGCCCGAGGACGCGGCGCTCAAGGCGGAGGTGCTGGCCGGGGCCGAGGCGCGGGTGGGGGACGACGCCGTGCTGGCCACCAACACCAGCTCGTTGTCCATCGCCGAGCTGGCCGCAGCGCTCGACCGTCCCGGGCGCCTGATCGGCCTGCACTTCTTCAACCCGGTGCCGGTCCAGCGGCTGGTGGAGATCGTGGTCACCGGGGCCACCCCGGCCGCCGTACTCGAACGCGCCAAGGAGCACGTCGAGCGCATCGGCAAGACCGGCGTGGTGGTCGGTGACTCACCGGGGTTCGCCACCAGCCGGCTGGGGGTGCTGCTCGGGCTGGAGGCCGTCCGCATGGTGGAGGAGGGCGTGGCCTCAGCCGAGGACATCGACACGGCCATGACGCTCGGCTACGGCCACCCCATGGGGCCGCTCAGGCTCAGCGACCTGGTCGGCCTCGACGTGCGGCTGGCCATCGCCGACTACCTGCACGCCCGGCTCGGGTCCCGCTTCGAGCCGCCCGCGCTGCTACGGGAGAAGGTCGCCGCCGGTGAACTGGGCCGCAAGACCGGGAAGGGCTTCTACCAGTGGTGACCTGATCACGGGCAGTCAGGAGGGTGGACGATGGCCGAGCCGTTCGCCTCGTCGGCGGATCCCGGTGAGAAGCGGCGGCCCTTGGAGACACCCGGCGGTGGCGCGTCCCCGCAGGTGATCGTCATCGGGGCAGGTCCGGTCGGGCTGAGTGCGGCGCTGTTGCTGGCCCGGTGGGGCATCCGGGTACTAATGCTCGACCAGCGCCCGGAGCGCGGGCGGGGCGGGTCGAAGTCGATCTGCCAGCAGCGCGACGTGCTGGACATCTGGTACGCCGCCGGCGCGGGCCGGATCGCCGAGGAGGGCCTGGCCTGGACCACCGCCCGCACCTACTACCGGGGCCGCGAGCTGTTCTCGTGGTCGTTCGAGGGGGAGGGCCCGCTGCCGGCGTGCGTGAACATCTCCCAGACCCGCACCGAGCAGATCCTCGACGCGGCGGTGGCCGCCCAGCCGCTCATCGAGGTGCGCTGGAACCACGAGGTCACCGGCGTCGCCCAGGACGCCGGCGGCGTCACCGTGCACTGCGGCGCCCGGCTGCTGCGCGCCTCGTACGTGCTGGCCTGCGCGGGCGCGAGGGCC
Source organism: Nonomuraea sp. K271 (assembly GCF_009908215.1). Classification (NCBI taxonomy): domain Bacteria; kingdom Bacillati; phylum Actinomycetota; class Actinomycetes; order Streptosporangiales; family Streptosporangiaceae; genus Nonomuraea; species Nonomuraea sp. K271. The sequence continues at coordinate 22,658 of NZ_JAAAHR010000122.1, forward strand.
CAGCGGGTGCGCGAGGCGCTCGGCGTCACGTTCGACGGGCAGACGTACGACGACCGGTTCCTGATCTGCGACATCAGGGCCGACCTGCCGGGCCGGGAGAACGAGCGCCACTTCCACTTCGACCCCGTGTGGAACCCGGGCCGCCAGGTGCTGATCCATCCGTGCCCCGGCGGGACGTTCAGGATCGACTGGCAGATCGCGCCCGACTTCATCCCGGCGGACGCCGACAGGGCGCGGGCCATCCGGAAAATCGTCGGGGACCGGCCGTACGAGTTGTTGTCGCACAGCACGTACCGGTTCCACTCGCGGATCGCCTCTCGCATGCGCGTCGGCAGGGTGCTGCTCGTCGGCGACTGTGCCCACCTGGTGGCCCCGTTCGGGGCGCGCGGGCTCAACTCCGGCGTCCCCGACGCCGAGAACGCGGCCTGGAAGCTGGCTTTCGTGCTCAACGGATGGGCAGGGGAGGGGCTGCTGGAGACGTACCACATCGAGCGGCACGCGGCGGCGCTGGAGAACCTGGAGGTCACCGCGGCCACCATGCGGTTCATCGCGCCGAGGACCGTGGAGGAGCGGATGCGCAGGAGGACGGCGCTGGAGGGCGGGCGGATCGCGGAAATCGACTCGGGCAGGTTCGCCGAGCCCTTCTGGTACGTGGATTCGCCGCTCACGACGCCGGATCCGGCACGTCCGTTTTCCGGCAGGCCGCCCAGGGGCTCACCCTGCGTGCCCGCCCCAGGGGTGATCCTTCCGGACGTGGCGTTGCCCGAGGGCAGGCTGCGGGAGTTCTGCCGGGACGGTTTCCTGGTTCTACTGGGTGAAATGTGCGATTCGCGTTTGTTTGTGCAGGTTATGGGCAAGGTCATTAAGGCACCGCTCGCCGTACGTGGGTTCGCGGAGATGGACGGGACAGGCTCGCTCGCCGGGAAGCTCGGCGCCGGGCCCGATGAGGCATGGCTCATCAGGCCCGACTCCCACATCGCCGCGATCATCCCCCATGCGGGGCCGGAGTCGGTGGCGGTCGCTATGAGTCGCGCTCTTGGCGACTTCCCGACATTTGACCCCTAGAGGAGGACTGCGTGACTGGCCGTAGCTCGTTTCTGATCGTCGCGAACCGGTTGCCGGTGGACCGCACGATCGAGCCTGACGGAACGGCCTCGTGGCGCAGGAGTCCTGGCGGGCTCGTCACCGCGATCGCACCGGTGATGAAGCGCCGCCACGGAGCCTGGGCCGGCTGGCACGGGGCGCCCGACGAGAAGCTCGAGCCGTTCGAGCAGGACGGCATGAACCTCGTCCCGATCCCGCTGTCCGCCAGCGAAGTTGAGCTGTACTACGAGGGCTTCTCCAACGCGACCCTGTGGCCGCTGTACCACGACGTCGTCGCCCCGCCGATCTACCACCGGGAGATGTGGGAGACCTACCGCTCGGTCAACGAACGGTTCGCCGCCGCTGCCGCCGACGCCGCCGAACAGGGGGCGGTCGTGTGGGTGCAGGACTATCAGCTGCAACTGGTGCCCGCGATGCTCCGCAGGTTGCGGCCCGACCTGCGGATCGGGTTCTTCCTGCACATCCCGTTCCCGCCGACGGAACTGTTCTGGCGGCTGCCCTGGCGCAAGGAACTGGTCGAAGGGCTGCTCGGGGCCGACCTGGTCGGCTTCCAGCTCCCCGGCGGCGCCTCCAACTTCCGCCGGTTGTGCAGGCGGCTGCTCGGGCTGCCGTACAAGGGGAACGAGATCTTCCTCGACGACCGCATCGTCACCACACAGGCGTTCCCGATCTCCGTGGACTTCGCCCACCTCGACTCGCTCGTACGCGAGCCGCACATCGCGGCCAGGGCCAAGGAGATCAGGGTCGAGCTGGGCGACCCCGAACACGTGCTGCTCGGCGTCGACCGCCTCGACTACACCAAGGGCATCGGCCAGCGGCTGGAGGCGTTCGGCGAGCTGCTCAACGACGGGCGGCTGCAGCCGAACGAGGCGGTGTTCGTGCAGATCGCCACGCCGAGCAGGGAACGGGTGGAGGAGTATCGGCGCCTGCGCGACGACATCGAGCTCCAGGTGGGCCGGATCAACGGCGAGCACGCGCAGCTGGGCTACCAGCCCGTGCAGTATTTCCACCAGTCCTACGACCAGGAGGAGCTGGCCGCGCTCTATCTCGCCGCCGACGTCATGGTCGTCACCCCGTTGCGCGACGGGATGAACCTGGTGGCCAAGGAGTACGTCTCCTGCCACCACGACCTCAACGGCGCGCTGGTGCTCAGCGAGTTCACCGGGGCGGCGGACGAGCTGCGCCAGGCGTACCTCGTCAACCCGTACGACGTGGAGGACGTCAAGCGCCAGATGATGACGGCCATGCGGGCCACGCCGCACGAGCTGGCCCGCCGGATGCGCACCATGCGCCGCCGGGTGGCCACCTATGACGTGGACCGCTGGGCGAGTGAGTTCCTCAATGCCCTGGAGTCACCTGCTTCACAGCCTTCCACGCGTCGTAACGCTTCTTGGCGGTCCGGTTGACCACGATCTGGGCCACGGACATGCCGACGCCCATGAGGACGGCGTAACCGATGGCCTCACCCAGGCTGACCTCGGGTGAGTCTGTGTCGATGGGGGGCTCCTTGCCGGTCGCCTTGACCCAGACGAACCCGAGGATCTTCCTGGCCGCCCAGGCCGTCACGAGCCCCACCAAGCCGCCGATGACCCGCCAGGCCACGTCTGGCTTGTCCTCCGCCATGCCGATCTCCCTTCCCGTTGGTAACGAACACTAGTCTGTACCGCTTCCCGTGCGCCGAAGCCGTAGCATAAGGAGGCATGACTCAACAGCGACCAGGCCATGTCTCCATGCCGGAAAAGCCGACCCTTGATGGTTTGGAGCAGGTATGGGTAGCTCGTTGGGACGCTGAGGGCACCTACCGTTTCGACAGGTCCGCTCCGCGCGAGCAGGTCTACTCCATCGACACGCCACCGCCCACCGTGTCGGGCTCGCTGCACGTCGGGCACGTCTTCTCCTACACCCAGACCGACATCATGGCCCGCTACCAGCGGATGATCGGCAAGTCGGTGTTCTACCCCATCGGCTGGGACGACAACGGCCTGCCCACCGAGCGCCGGGTGCAGAACGTCTACGGCGTGCGCTGCGATCCGTCGCTGCCCTACGACCCTGACTTCGTCCCGCCGGACAAGCCGGGCAAGCGTGACGTGCCCATCTCGCGGCGCAACTTCGTGGAGCTCTGCCACGAACTGACCGCCGTCGACGAGCAGGTGTTCGAGGAGATGTGGCGGCGGGTCGGCCTGTCGGTCGACTGGTCGCTGCTCTACACCACCATCAGCGACGAGTCCCGGGCGGTCTCCCAGCGGGCGTTCCTGCGCAACCTCAGGCGCGGCGAGGCCTACCTCGCCGAGGCGCCCACGCTGTGGGACGTCACCTTCCGCACCGCCGTCGCCCAGGCCGAGCTCGAGGACCGCGAGTGGCCCGGCGCCTTCCACAAGATCTCCTTCTACGGCGAGCAGGGGCCGGTCTGGATCGAGACCACCAGGCCCGAGCTGATCCCGGCCTGCGTGGCTCTGGTCGCCCACCCCGACGACGAGCGCTACCAGCCGCTGTTCGGCACGTCGGTGCTGACGCCGCTGTTCGGCGTCGAGGTGCCGGTGCTGGCCCACCGCCTGGCCGAGCCGGACAAGGGCACCGGCATCGCGATGATCTGCACGTTCGGTGACGTCACCGACGTGACCTGGTGGCGTGAGCTGCAGTTGCCGACCCGGCCGGTCATCGGCTGGGACGGCCGGCTGCTGCCCGAGCCGCCCGAGGGCGTCGACGCCGCGCCGTACAAAGAGCTGGCGGGCAAGACCGTCCACGGCGCGCGCGAGCGGATCGTGGAGCTGCTGCGCGAGGCCGGTGACCTGGAGGGCGACCCCAAGCCGGTGCGGCGGACGGTGAAGTTCTACGAGCGCGGGGACAAACCGCTGGAGATCGTCACCACCCGGCAGTGGTACATCCGCAACGGCGGACGCGACGAGAAACTGCGCGAGCGGCTGCTGGAGCGGGGCCGCGAGCTCGTGTGGCACCCGCCGCACATGCGCGTCCGCTACGACAACTGGGTGCAGGGGCTCACCAGCGACTGGCTGATCTCCCGCCAGCGCTTCTTCGGCGTGCCCTTCCCCGTCTGGTATCCGGTCGACGAGTCCGGCCGGCCCGTTCACGACGCGCCGATCCTGCCGGCCGAGGACACCCTGCCGATCGACCCGTCCACCGACGTGCCGCCCGGATACACCGAGGACCAGCGCGGCGTGCCCGGCGGGTTCGTGGCCGACCCCGACGTCATGGACACCTGGGCCACCTCGTCGCTGACGCCGCAGATCGCCGGCCGCTGGGAGAGCGACGACGACCTGTTCAAGCGGGTCTTCCCGGCCGACCTGCGGCCGCAGGCGCACGAGATCATCCGCACCTGGCTGTTCTCGACCGTGGTCAGGTCGCACTACGAGTTCGGCGGGCTGCCGTGGAGCGACGCGGCCATCTCGGGGTGGATCCTCGACCCCGACCGCAAGAAGATGTCCAAGTCCAAGGGCAACGTCGTCACCCCGCTCGACCTGCTGGACAAGCACGGCTCCGACGCCGTTCGCTACTGGGCGGCCAACGGGCGCTACGGCGTCGACACCGCCTTCGACGCCGGGCAGCTCAAGATCGGCCGGCGGCTGGCGATCAAAATCCTCAACGCCTCGAAGTTCGTGCTCGGGCTGGCCGGCAGCGAGGGCGACGTCACCGAGCCGCTCGACCTGTCGATGCTGACCGCCCTGTCCGACACCGTACACGAGGCGGGGGAGGGGCTCGCCGCCTACGACCACACCAGGGCGCTGGAGGCCGTCGAACGCTTCTTCTGGGCGTTCTGTGACGACTACCTGGAACTGGTCAAGGCCCGCGCCTACGAGTCCGGCCCCGCCGCGGCGTCCGCGCACGCGGCGTTGCGGCAGGCGCTCGACGTGCTGCTGCGGCTGTTCGCGCCGTTCCTTCCCTTCGTGACCGAGGAGGTGTGGTCGTGGTGGCGCGAGGGCTCGGTCCACCGCGCGCCGTGGCCCCAGGCCGAGCCCAGGGGCGGGCGCGGCGACGGCGACCCGGCGGTGCTGGCCGTCGCCTCGGACGTGCTCGGGCGCGTGCGCAAGGCCAAGTCGGAGGCCAAGTTGTCGATGCGGGCCGAGGTCAGCAGGCTCACCGTCTCGGGCCCTGAGATCGCGCTCGTGCGCCTGGCCCAGGACGACCTGTGCGCGGCGGGCAACGTCGAGGAGTTCGTCCTGGAGCACGGAGACGCGCTGCACGCCGAGGTCCAGCTGGGCTGACGCCCGTGTCGCCGGGGGCCCTTCCGCGGGCGCCCGGCGTCAGCGGCCCCTGCTGACGTCCTTGTGCAGGGCGAAGAAGAGCGAATAGGCCTCCCCCTCGGGAGGTGGCGTCCGCCCGCGGAAGTCCTCGAACACCTCCGACAGCCGTGCCGGTGGCCTGGTGGCTCGGCGCGCTCTCGATCCACCAGCTGTACGCCGTGGCGCTCGCGCTCGGGGTGTGCACCGTGTTCTTCGACGCCGCGTACCAGAGCTATCTCCCGCACCTCGTGGGGCGCGAGCGGCTCGTCGAGGGAAACTCGGCGCTGGAGGGCGTGCGCACGGTGGCCCAGCTCGGCGGGCCCGGCGTGGGCGGCTACCTCGTCCAGTTCCTCACCGCGCCGTTCGCGCTGGCCGTGACGGTGGCCGGGTTCGCCTGGTCGGCCCTCTGCCTCGCGACGATCCGCCGGCCCGAGCCCCGCCAGGAGCGCCCGCGCGCCCACCTGACCAGGGAGATCGGGGAGGGCGTCCGGTTCGTGCTCGGGCACCCGCTGCTGCGCCGCATCGCGGGGTGCGCCGCCACCGCCAACCTGTTCGTCGCGATGAGCCAGCCGGCGATCCTGCTGCTGCTGGCCAGGGAACTCGGCCTGGAGGCGGGCACGATCGGCCTGCTCATGGCCGCGGGCGGGCTCGGCGGTGTGTCCGGCGCGCTGGTCAACGCCCGGCTGGCCCGCAGGTTCGGGCAGGGACCGACGATGTGGCTGGCCATCGCGCTGACCGCGCCGCTGATGTTCCTGCTGCAGTGGGTGGCGGCCGACTGGCGGCTCGCGTTGTTCGTGGTGTTCGAGTTCTTCTTCGGAGCAGGAGCGGTCGTCTTCAACGTCACCCAGCTCAGCTTCCGCCAAGCCATCACGCCGGAGCCGCTGCTCGGCCGGATGAACGCCACCATCCGCTTCCTCGTGTGGGGCATGATGCCGCTGGGCGGGCTGCTCGGCGGGGTGCGGAGCGAGGCGATCGGGGTCAGGCACACGCTGCTGGCCGCCGCCGCCGGCGGCTGCCTGCCGTTCCTGTGGCTGGTCACCTCGCCCCTGCGCGGCATGCGCGAGCCGCCCATGACCGCTGGCCGGGGCTAGCCGGGCACGCCGGGCACGACGGCGTCAGGCCGGCCCGCGGGAGATCACACCAGTGCGACAACCGCGCGCATCCGCCGCCGGGACATGCCAGTCTTGAACCGTGCTTCCCGACCGCCCAACCAATCTCGTGCCGCCCGTCCTGGCCAAGATGGCCGCATGGTGCGGGTGCCTGATCCTCGTCGGCGTGGTCGTCTACTACTTCGTCCAGGTCATCGCCGGCCTCACGTTCGTGGCGCTGCCCGTGGCGATCGCGCTCTTGCTGACCGCGCTGCTGTTCCCGCTGACCAACGCCCTGCGCCGCGCCGGCATGCGGCCCATCTACGCCACCTGGATCACCATGCTGGTGGCGCTGGCCGTGCTGGCCGGCACCGGCTGGCTCGTCGGGGCGCGGGCCAGCGAGGAGTTCCCCAACCTCGTCCGGCAGGTCCAGGAGACCGCCAGGTCCGTGCAGGAATGGCTGATCAGCGGCCCGCTGCAGCTGGAAGAGGCGCAGATCATCGGCTACGTCGACGAGGTCGTCGACATGGTCAACGCGCAACGCACGGCCATCACGGGCACCGTCCTGTCGGCCGGCGCGGTCGCCTTCGAGGTGCTCGCGTCCATCGTGCTGCTGCTCTTCGTGACGTTCTTCCTGCTCAAGGACGGCGACCGCATCTGGGCGTGGTTCCTCAAGGCGTTCGGCAGCGTATCTCCGCGCGTCGACCGTGCGGGGCGGGCCGCGTGGACCACGCTGTCCCACTACGTCCAGGGCACCGTGGCCGTGGCCGCCGTGCACGGCCTGATCATGGGAATCGTGCTGGCCGGCATGGGGGTGCCGCTGTGGGCGCCGCTGGCCGTGCTGATCTTCTTCGCCAGCTTCATCCCCATCGTCGGGATCTTCTTCGCGGGCACCGTCGCCACGCTCGTCACGTTGGGCGCCAAGGGCCTCATCTTCGCGCTGATCTTCCTCGGCATCCTCGTCATCGAGCAGCAGCTGGAGAACCACGTGCTCCAGCCCCTGATCGTCGGGCGTGCCCTCAACTTCCACCCGCTGGCGATCATCCTGGTGCTGGCGGTCGGCGGCATCCTCGCGGGCATCGCGGGGGCCGCCGTGGCGGTGCCCGTGGCGGCGGTGATCTACC
>NZ_JAAAHR010000123.1:0-29290 GCF_009908215.1 Nonomuraea sp. K271
GTCTCCGGGCGGTGGGCCACCAGCGGGGGCGGGGCGTTGCAGATCCCCAAGGTGATGCGCCGGGTGGTGGTGGCCGACGACGGGTGGACCCTGATCGTCGCCGACGCCGCCCAGCTGGAGCCGCGCGTGCTCGCGGCCATGGCCGGTGACGTGGGGCTTGCCAGGGCGGCGGGGGAGATCGACCTCTATGCGGCGCTCGCGCAGTCGTTCGGCGGGCAGCGCGCCAACGCCAAGATCGCGATGCTGTCCGCCATGTACGGCGGCACCAGCGGCGACGCCTCCAAGCTCCTCGCGGTGATGCGGCAGCGTTTCCCCCAGGCGTACCAGTTCGTGGAGGACGCGGCGAAGGCGGGCGAGGAGGGGCGGCTCGTACGCTCGTGGCTCGGGCGCACCTGCCCGCCTCCGTCGGCGCGCTGGAAGGAGCTGGTGTCCGGGCCCGAGGGCTGGCGGGCGGCCAGGGACCGTGGGCGGTTCACCCGCAACTTCGTCGTCCAGGGCACGGCGGCCGAGTGGGCGCTCGCGCTGATGGCGGTCCTGCGCGGGCTGCTGCCCGAGCCGGCCCGGCTGGTCTTCTTCCAGCACGACGAGGTGATGGTGCACTGCCCGCTGGAGCAGGCCGAGGAGGTGATGGCGGCGGTGTCGTCCGCGGCGGCCGAGGCGAGCAGGCTGCTGTTCGGGCGGACGCCGGTGCGCTTCCCCATGGAGACCGTGGCGGTCACCTCCTACGCCGACGCCAAGTAGACGAGCCGCACCCCGGTCCTCCGCACGGCTCGCCCGCCTGCGCGGGCCGGGTCGCCGGCGTAGGTCCTGGCTGCCGCGGAGGGGCGGCCACAGGTCGGGCTCGTTACCCGGCGGAAGGGGCGGCGGCGGTGCGGCGCCGGATCGAGGCGAGCCAGAGCCCGGCGAGGGTGACCATGATGCCGACGACCAGGCCGAGCATGCCGTAGCCGAGCAGCCCGACGATCGCCCCGGCGACGATCGTGCCCGTGGCGCCGCAGACGTTCATCAGCAGGTCCGACAGCCCCTGTACGGCGGGGCGGCGCGACAGCGGGACGGACTCCGTGACGAGGGCGGAGCCGGACACCAGGCCGCACGACCAGCCCAGCCCGAGCAGCACCAGCGCCGCCGTCACCTGCCACACCCGGTGGCCCGCCGTGCCCGCCAGCGTGGCCGCGCAGAGCAGCAGGGCCATGCCGAGCGCCAGCACCGGCACCTTGCCCGCCTTGTCGGCCAGCCAGCCGACGACCGGCGACAGCACGTACATGCCGGCGATGTGCAGGCTGATCACGATGCCGATGACGTCGAGGTTGGCGCCGTCGTGGTGAAGTTTCACGGGGGTCATCGACATGACCGACACCATCGCCGTGTGGCTGACCGCGATCATGATCAGCGCCGTGCGGGCCATCGGGGTCGTCCGCAGCGTTTCCCAGGCCGTCCTGATGGTCCGGTTGCGGCCGGGGCCGGGCGTCTCCTGTGTGTCCTGCAGCCCGCGTGCCAGCTTGAGCGGGTCAGGCCTGAGCAGTACGAGGATGATGAGCAGCGCCAGGGCGAACGCCAGCGCGGAGAACGCGAACGGCCCGGCCTTCTCCGCCATCCCCAGCCTCATGCCGACCTGGTCGGCGGGTCTGGCCAGGTTGGGGCCGGCGACGGAGCCGATGGTGGAGGCCCAGACGACCAGTGAGAGGTGCCTGGCCGAGCGGCCCTTCGGCGACAGGTCCGTGGCGGAGTAGCGCGCCGCCAGGCTGCCCGCGCTGCCGCCGCCGACCAGCACCAGCCCGGCCAGCAGGAGCGGCCACGAGCCCAGGCTGATGGCGGCCACGGAGATCGCGCAGCCGGCCAGCGCAGCGAGGTAGGCGAGCGACAGGCCGGCGCGCCGCCCGCCGCTGCCCGACGCCCTGGCCGTCGGCAGGGCCAGCAGCGCCGCGCCAAGCACGGTGGCCGTGCCGGCGAAGCCGCTGATCACGGTGGATCCCGACAGCTCGTCCACGACCACCGAGCTGAGCGCCAGCCCGACCGCCACGCCCACGCCGCCCACGATCTGCGTCGCGGACAGGACCGCGAGGGTACGACGCTGAATGCTCGGGATCCGGTCAGAGGGCAGCATCGTGGGCTGGATGGGGGCGCTGGTCACCAGTGAAGTCTGACATAACCCCCAACATCACCCTAAAGACGACAGCGTCCTGTTCTCCTAGGGTGACGGACGGCGAAACTCTCACAGGATCGCGACCGCGTCGCCCACGGCGATGCGCCCGGGGCCGTCGGGGATCAGGTTGATCCCGAACCAGACCTTGCCGTCCCGCTTGCGGTGCCTGGACAGCGTCCTGATGGGCTCCTTGCCCTTGGTGTACGTGGTGGTGTCGATCGTCGTCAGCACGCAGCGGTCGCAGCCCTTGGTGACCCGGAAGCCCACGTCGCCGATGCGCAGCCGCTTCCACTCGTCCTCGGCGAAGGGCTCGTCCACCCCGTCGATCACCACGTTCGGCCGGAAGCGGTGCATGGGAAGCGGGCCGGGCGGCTCCTCGCCGCGTTCGAGCGCCGTCTCCACGATCCAGTCGTTCAGCCGGCCGAGCGACGCGCCGGTCGTGAGGAGAAGGGGATAGGCGTCCGCCAGGCTCACCCGGTCGTCCGGCCGTCCGTACGCCGGATCGACCGGGCGGCGGGCCGGGTCGTCCAGCCACTTGAGCCGGACCGGCTGTCCGGCGAGCTCCGACAACCACCGGGCCGCGTCGTCACCGCAGTCGGTGAGCTCGACCGGGGTGCCCCACACGTCCACCGTGGACGTCACGGCGGCCGGTGTGACCCGCAGCGGGGCGGCGTGCGGGCCGGTCAGCGTGAGCGTGCCACCGTCGAGCCGGCCCACACAGGCCAGCAGGGCCGGTTCCTCGCGCGCTGTCAGGATGATCCCGTCCCTGTCGGTGATGAGGTAACGCCGGTCCCCCGCCAGGCCCCACGGGTGTACCTCGGCCTCATCGACTTCATGGCCCGCAGTGGACTTGATGGGATAAAAGCGAATGCTCCCCAGCTTCATGCGGCCGACCGTACCTCACTGATCGGCGCGCTCTGAAGAGGCGCCGTCCTGCGGTGCAGGGCCGCGGCCAGCGCGACCGCGCCGAGGGCCGCCCCTCCGACGACGGCGCCGATCCAGGCGACGGACGGGTAGCCGAATCCCGCGCCGATGGCCAGCCCGCCCAGCCAGGGGCCCACGGTGATGCCGACGTTGAAGGAGGAGACGTTCATCGCGGCGGTCAGCGTGGGGGCGTCCTTGGCGAGGGCGAAGGGGCGGGCGTTCAGCGCCGGATTGGTCCCGAACCCGAACACACCGAGCAGGAAGACCAGCACGACGGCGAGGAGGGGCACGGTGGCGGAGGCGGCCAGCGCGGCAGAGGTCACGATGAGGCCCGTGACACCGGTGAACAGGACGAGGAACGGCCGCGCGTCGGCGGTCCTGCCGCCCATCGTGATGCCGATCAGCGCGCCGATCCCGTACAGGGCGAGAACGGCGGGGACCCAGGCGGGATCCAGGCCCGTGCTGCCCGTCAGCAGGACGCTCAGGTAGCTGAAGGAGGCCAGCAGGGCCGCCGTGGTCAGCGCGATCGTGCCGTAGGCGAGCCAGAGCGGGGGGTTCAGCATGGCGCGCAGCTCGGCACCGACGCGCGGCCCGGTCCCGGGCTCGGGACGGCCGCCGGGGATGGTGGCGAACACGCCGATCGCCGCGAGCGCCGACAACCCGGCCACCGCGTGGAACGCGGCCCGCCAGCCGAGATGCTGGCCGATGACGGTGCCCGAGGACAGGCCGATGATGGTGGCCACCGTCAGCCCGCCCGCCAGGATGCTCATCGCCTTGCCGCGGGCGTTCGCCGGCACCATGCCGATCGCGGTGCTCGCCGCCACGGCCCAGAAACCGGCGTACACGAAGGCACCCGCCACGCGGGTGGCGAACACGACCGCGTAGTCGGACGTCAGCCCGCCTACGACGTGCGAGAGCGCGAAGATCAGCATGAACGTCAGCAGCGCCGTACGGCGTGGCCAGCGCAGCGTCGCGATGGCCAGCACCGGAGCGCCCACCAGCATCCCGATGGCGAAGGCCGAGATCAGCAGCCCTGCCTCGGGGATGGACACGCCCAGGTCGCGGGACATCTCGGGGAGCAGCCCGGCCAGCATGAGCTCCGACGTGCCCTGCGCGAATATCGACAGGCCCAATATGTAGACGGCCAGTGGCATGGCCTTCCTCCACGTATTTTGAATCGATCAGTTCAAAATCAGGGAACAGAAAACTCAGAACGCGTCCAGCGCGGTCCGCGCGATGGAGGCGAAGGTTTCCCGGCCGGCCCCGCCGCGGGCGGCCACGCGCATGCCGCTGACCGTGGCCACGACGAAGTGCGCCAGGGCGAGCGCGTCCTTCTCCGCGTCGATCTCGCCCCGTGCCATGCCCTCCTCGATCGCCGAGCGCATCATCCGCACCCGCTTGTCGTTGTCGAGCCGCAGCAGCTCGGCGACCTCCGGATCGTGCGGGCCCAGCTCGACCAGCGAGTTGACCACCAGACAGCCGGCCGGCTCCTCGGGGTCGGGCTCGACCGCCCATCCCAGCACGGTGCCGACCTTCTCCTTGGCGGGCAGGCCGGAGCCCATCAGCTCGGCGAGCCTGGCGTTGCGCCCGTCCATGTAGTGGCGCAGCGCCTTCTTGAAGAGGTCGTGCTTGCTCGCGAAGGTGTTGTAGATGCTGCTGCGCCCGAGGCCGGTGGCCGCGCACAGGGCCTGCGTCGAGGTGTTCTCGTAGCCCGCGTCCCAGAACGCGAGCATGGCGGCCTCGACCGCACGGTCCTCCTCGAACGTCCTCGGTCGCGCCATGCCGGGTACGCTACCAGTTTTGGAACGAGCAGTGCAATATGGTGGGATGCGGCCGGTGAGACAGGGAACCCGCCGGCGTCAGGCGCTTGTGCGGAACGTGTCGAGGAACACCTTGCGCGTGCCGGCCTGGTCGTCCCACTTCAGCTCGGGCATGTCGAACGTGATCGTGAACGCGGTCTTGCCGTCGATAGTGACGTACCGGGTGAGCGCGTGCATGGGGACGCCACTGGCGGTGGTGTAGGTGTACTCCCAGTCCGCGGCCTTCCACCCTCTGTAGGACAGATCCCGCAACTGCACCTGGATGTAGCTCTCCCTGGCGCCCTCGGCCTCCTCCTTGCTCAGCCGGGACAACCCGCCGTCGGCCTGCGGCGTCGCCCGCTCCACCACGATCCGCATGCCGGAGTCCTTCGGCCCGTCGAACGTGGCCCCGCCGTCCGTCTCGACCGGCTTCCAGTCCACCGGCACGCCGGCCGCGAACCCGGAGAGGGTGTGCTCCTCGTGGCCCTCCGGCACGGGGGAGGGCTCGCCGCCCCCGGTCGTGGGGGTCGGCGCAGCGGCCGCGGATGCCGCCGCGGCCGTGACCGCGGCCTGCTCCTGCGCCGGCCCGCCGGACAGGATGATCACCACGGCGCCCGCCACGAGGGCCACCGCCACGATCGCGCCGACGAACGTGAGCGGCGTCGGCCGGCCGTCACGGATCCACGTGCCGCCGCCGTCGTCCTCGTTCCTGCGCCGGCTCGTGCCGCTGCGCGGCGACGCGCCGGGCAGGGTGGTGAGGCGGTTGCGGCTGATGTCGTGCGCCAGATTGCGTGACTGCTCGTGCAGGACCGCGGGAGAGGCCAGCGGCCACGGGGTCGCGCCGGACGTGCGGCTGTCGGAGGTCAGCGGCAGGATCGGCCGGGGTTGCGGCCCTGAGTGCGCGTTCGGTCCGTCGGCGGAGTCGTCCATGGGCCGGTACGGCTCGAACGGGGCCTGACCGCCCGCCGAGGACGGGCCGCCGGGAGCGATCGGGTCGTGGAACACGGACGGGCCGCCCGGCACAGGCGCGCCGTCGAGCGAGGACGGGCCGCCGCCCGCAGGGGAGCCGCCCAGGGAAGAGGGACCGGCGAACGAGGAGGGGCCGTCCACGGACGGGGGCCCGCCCAGGTGTGAAGCACCGTCCAGGGACGAGGGGCCGCTGGGGAACGAGTGGTCGCCCGGGTGTGCGGGGTCGTCCAGCGAGGAGTGGCCGCCTGGGGAAGGCGCGCCGTCGAAAGAGGGCGGGCCGCCGAGTGGGTGCGGGCCGCTGTCCGGCCGGTGCGGACCCGAAGGGGCGGTGAACGCGTCGAACCCCTGCGCCGGAGGTAACTGGTCGGTCCTGTGGCTGCCCGACGGGCTCGTCATCCCGTCATAGGGCATCGAGTAGCCCCCCGACGGGCTGCTCGCCGGGTCGTACGGCACCCGCACCGGCCCTGAGGGCGTCTCCACGATCCGCGACGGCATCGGCCCCGAAGGGTGTTCGAGTGGTGGCAGCAGCACCGCGGGCGTCGGGTCGGCCTGGCTGGGCAGCGTCTCCGGCGGGCGCGGCCGGGGGGAGCCGTGCGCGCGCAGCACCGCCTCCAGCATCTCGATGACCTGGGCCGAGGTCAGCCGCTCAGCCGGATTCTTGCGCAGCAGGCCCTCGATGACGGGCATCAGCGCCCCGGCCCGCTGCGGCCTGATCGGGTCCTGTGTGAGCACCGCGCCGAGCACCGCGATCGCGTCGGGCCCTTCGTACGGCGGCCGCCCCTCGACCGCGGCGTACAGCGTGGCGCCGAACGACCACAGGTCGGCCGCCTGCGTGATCGGCTGCCCGGACAGGCGCTCGGGCGGGATGTACGCGGGCGACCCCATGAGGAGCCCGGTCTGCGTGATCGTCACATCGCCCTCGATGGCGGCGATGCCGAAGTCGGTCAGCACCACCCGGTCGGTGGTCAGCAGCACGTTGCCGGGCTTGATGTCGCGGTGCATGATGCCGGCGGCGTGGGCGTGCCTGACCGCGTCGAGCACCCGGATGCCGATCTCGGCCGCCTGGATCACCGGCAGCGGCCCGCTCTGGCGTACGGCCTGTTCGAGGGACCACGCGCGGACCAGCTCCATCACGATCCACGGGCGGCCGTCCTCCTCGACGACGTCGTGCACGGTCACGATGCCGGGGTGGGTCAGCCGGGCGGCGGACCTGGCCTCGCGCAGCATGCGCCGGTGGGCCACCTGCTTGCCCGCGTGGTCGAGCCCGTACGGCAGGATCAGCTCCTTGACCGCGACGTCGCGGTCGAGGAGGACGTCGTGGGCCTGCCAGACCATCCCCATGCCGCCTCTGCCGACCGGCGACATCAACCGGTAGCGCCGGCCGATCAGGCGGCCCTGGCTCCGCGGGGTGCCGCTCGGGGGGCCTCCCTCCGCGCCGGGGCCGCTGAGCAAGCGGTCGGCTGCCATGTCTCCGCCCCCATTCGCCTCATCCGTCACGTGCGTTCTCACGCTACTTGCAGATTGGCACTGAGAAACCCGCCGGACGCTGCCGCATGGGGCTTTTGACCAGGCCCGGAGGAGGGCCGCGGCGGATTTCTTGCTGGCCTGAGGCTCGTTACGATATCGGCGCTATAACCGCAAGGGAAGCTGACATTGCTTGACAATAGTGCTGACGTACGGATATTTCGCTATTCAAATGACTCGCTTACTGAGCGTGCCAATGCCAGCAACGCGTGGGTGAACGCCTCCGCGGGCGGCTCGACCAGACCCGCGCCGACCTGACCCGTGCCGGCCACGCGGCCCGCGATGCCGGTGTTGACCACGGGCAGCAGGCCGGTCCTCGCCACCAGCGTGAGGTCGATGCCGACAGGAGTGCCGCGGAAGCCGAGGCCCGGGATCTGATAGGCGGGATGCTCGGCCAGCGTGATCTCGTACATCGAACGGGTGGCTCTGACGGCGTCGGCGACCTCGCCGCCGACGAAGCGCACGATGGCGGGGGAGGCCGCCATCGCGAAGCCGCCCAGGCCCGAGGTCTCGGTGATGGTGGAGTCGCCGATGTCCGGGTTGGCGTCCTCGGGGCCGTACGCGCCCAGATAGAGCCCGTCGGGCACCCCGGCCGGGCCGGTGAACCAGCGTCCGCCGAGGCCCGAGACCTGCACGCCGAAGTCGGTGCCGTTCCTCGCCATCGCGACCACGAGGGAGGAGCCGGGCACGTCGCGGGCGGCGTCGGTGCTGACCTTGGCCGCGGCCATGCCGGCGTTGAGGAAGAAGTGGTCGTTGCCGTTGATGAAGCGCAGCACCTGCGCGGCGACGCCGGGCGCGGCCTCGACCACGGCGGGCGCCAGCTCGCGCAGCAGCAGCGAGGTGGCGGCGCGGTTGCGGTTGTGCAGCTCGTCGCCCATCTGCAGCGCCTGCGCGATCAGCGTACGCAGGTCGATCGGCCCCGTACGCTCCAGCGCCGCGGCCAGGGCGGGGCCGAGCACCTCGTCCATCCAGCGCAGCCGCTCCAGGACCTCGGGCCCGTACGCGCCGTAGCGCAGCACTTTGCCCAGGCCCTCGTTGAGCGAGCAGTAGGCGGTGCCGCCGTGTTCCGCGTCGCGCACCTCGAACACCCACATGGACGGGCTCACCACGCCCGCCATCGGGCCCACGGTGGCGTGCTCGTGGCACGGGCGCAGCGTAACACCGCCCGCGGCGAGCGTACGGGCGGCCTCGTGCTCGTCGCCCGCCAGACCCTCCAGCAACATCGCGCCGATGAGGGCGCCGCGCATGGGCCCGGACGCGCGCTCCCACGTGATGGGCGGGCCCGCGTGCAGGAATGTCCCCTCCGCCAGCACCTCGGAGGCCCGCCGCACGCCCACCAGGTGCGGGCGGGCGGAGGTCAGCCGGCCGGCGGCCAGCTCGTTGGCGGCCGGCCTGCGCGGGTCGGCGAGGACCTTGGCCAGCGCCTCGGCGGTGCCGGGCAGCGGCGGCCGCCACGCCACGGGAACCGTGGGCACGGCCTGGGCCGTGAGCGCGTCGTCGAGCAGGCCGGCGCCGACGGTGACGACGCGGGCCGGTGCGGAGAGCAGGGTCACAGCAGGCTCCTGGCGTGCCGGGCGGCCTCGGCGTTGGAGGTGAACACGGCCGCGCCCGCCTCGCGGAAGGCGGCGGCCTGGCGGTGCAGGTCCTGCGGGTCGCCCTCCGTGCCGATCAGGGCGACGACGACGGTGGCAGGAGCCCGGGCCACGGCGTGGGCGAGCGAGGCGGCCGGGTCGGGGTCGGCGCCGTGGCCCAGCACCACGTCCATGAGCACCACGTCGGTGTCCTGGGTGTGGGAGAGCGCCTCGACCCGGAGCGACGGGTCGATCATGGGATGGGCGCGTCCCCTGGTGTAGGCGTCGTCGCCGTAGTCGACGACGTCGCCGGTGCCGGTGATCATCGCGGCCTCCGCGCTGAGCGTGCCGCCGGCGTAGACGCCCTTGATCGTCTTGGCGGGCGGGCGGCCGCCCGGCCACGACGGCCACGACGGCCACTCGGGCACGGGCCTGCCCAGGGCGCGCAGCGCCTGCTCCGTCGCCTCCGTCAGATCGGGTGCGCCTTCCTGGAGCAGCGCGCGTACGACGGGCGTGCGCAGGCGGCCGAGCGACTCCTCCACGGCCCGCGCCACCTCGGGCGCGGGCGGCTTGGAGACGAGCACGATCAGCTCGGTGGCCGGGTCTTCGTCGAGCATGCGCAGCGCCCGTAGCGCCGACAACCCGCCCACCTCGACCGACAGGTCCCTGCCGCCCACACCGAGCACGTGGCTGACGCCGGTGCCCGCCCGATCGAGCAGGGACGTCACCTGCTGCGCGCCGGTGCCGGAGGCCGCCACCACGCCGACGGGGCCGGGGCGGAGCACGTTCGCGAAGCCGAGGCCGACGCCGCCGATCACCGCCGTGCCGCAGTCGGGGCCCATCACGAGGACGTCCCTGGCCTCCGCCCGCTCCTTCAGCAGGCGTTCCTGCCACACAGGGACGCCGTCACTGAAGATCATGACGGGCAGGCCCGCTTCGACGGCGTCCAGAGCCTCGGCGAAGGCGTGCTCCCCTGGAGTGGAGACGAGCACGAGGCCGGCGGGTTCTCTCGCGGCCGAGCGGGTGGTCAGCGGCGGCTGGTGCTCCGGCGCGGGGTCCGACCGCCGGGAGGCGGTGAGCTGCCGGTCGGCCTCCTCGACGGCGGTTTCGGTGTCGCTCGCCCGTACGGCGATCAGCAGATCCCCAGGGTCGCTCTCCGGGATCGTGAACCCAAGCTCGCGCAGGACGGAGACGTTGAGCTCGGTGGCCATGGCGACCATGGCCGCGGTCACGCCCGGCAGGCCCGACAACGCCTGGCTGACCCGCATGAGGGTGACGGAGTCGTGATAGGTCCCCCGCCGGACCAGCACCACCTCGCGCGGAACGTCACTCATGGGGCCGCCCCTGGGACTCTCCCAGGGAGAGGATCGCGTGCACCCCGATGGCGACGCCCTGCGCCAGGTCGGATCCCGACGTGTGGCCGAGCCGGTGCAGCCGGCGCAGCGCCGGTTCGAGCGGCTGCGTGCCGGCCAGGCCGCGCAGCACCCCGGTCACCTCGGGGCTGGCCGCGCCCGCGGCCGCGCAGTGCAGCAGCGTGGCCGACAGGGGCGTCGTCCGTGAGCGGGCGTCGAACGTGACCGTCGCGCCGAGCCAGCCCGCCAGCCAGACCGCCCGCTCCACCCCGGCCGCCGCGCCCAGGTGCCGCAGCGTCACCAGCAGCCCGGCCAGCACGTCGTCGCCGCTCGGCGTGAGCCCGGGCCCCAGGCCCATCAGCTGTTCGGCCGCCGTCACCGTCCGGAGCAGCCGGCCCTCGGCGCACCCGCCCGCGAGCATCCCGACCGCGGCGTTGCCGGTCAGGCCGGGCTCGGGCGGGTCGATCAGGCGGGCGGCGGCGTTCGCGAGGCTCGTGAGGTCCACAGGGCCGAGCGGCGGCGCGGGATCCCACCAGCGCCGTACGGTCAGGCTCAGCGGGCCCAGCTCGATCGACCGGTCGCCCACCGAGGCGTCGTCACCCACCGTGACCCTCGGGAGCGGCCCGGCCAGCAGCACGGAGTTGGGCAGCCGGATCGCCTCGCCGGTGATGAGCGCGATCACCGAAGGTTCGAGCTCGGTCCTGACCTCCAGGTAGATCCCGCCGGGGAACGCGGCGAGCACACGCGCCGGGCGGCGGGACGACTCCAGGACGGGACGCACGGCCGCGCTGGCCGCTCCCGTGACGTGGACGCGGGTACGTCGCGCGTGAGTACCGACCGTCACCAGACCTCCCAACCGACCCTGGTCCTGACCGTAGAACGGGCCCGGAACCCTCCGTACGGGTAAATTTGCCAACAGTGAGCGGGAAGGTTGGCTCTTCCTGACAGACGACTCCCGGGGTCACAATCTTGTCCATGGAGCCCCCCGTCCGTCTGGCCAGCACCGGAACGATCATCCATGGCGTGTCCGTCGGCGAGGTGCTCGGCGTGTCCACCCTCGCCGAGGCCAGGCTGATCGCGGGGGAGCGAGGGCTGGGCCGCATCGTGCAGCGGCTCAACGTCATGGAGGTGCCCGACATCCTGGCCTGGGTCAAGCCGCACGAACTGCTGCTCACCACCGGCTACCCGCTGCGCAACACGCCCCAGTCGCTCGGCCGGCTGGTGGCCGACCTGGACGAGCGGGGGCTCTCCGCCCTGGCGATCAAACTGGGCCGCTACGTCGACGAGCTGCCCGCCGAGATGGCCGAGCAGGCCGACCGGCTCGGCTTCCCGCTCATCCTGCTGCCGAACGACGTCGGCTTCGACGACATCCTCAACCAGGTGCTCACCGACATCCTCAACCGCCAGGCGGCCGTGCTCGCCCGCGCCGAGGAGGCGCACCGGGCGCTGGTGCAGGTGGTGCTGGCCGGTGGCGGGCTCAACGAGGTCACCGCCGAGGTCGCGCACCTGCTGGACGTGTCGGTGGCCGCGGTCGACGGCTCCGGCCGCGTGCTGGCCGCCGCCGGTCCCGCCGCCCACATGAGCGTCCTGTGCGAGTCGATCACCCACGAGGGTCCCCCGGCGGCCGAGGCCGATGGGGCACGCAAGCGCTCGTTCGCGTCGGTGCCGGTGCTGGCCGGAGGCCACCACCACGGCAGGATCGTCGCCTACAGCCCGTCCGCGGCGATCCGGGACAGCGACGTCGGCATCCTCGAACGCGCCGCCACCGTCGCCGCCCTGGTCGTCACCCGCCAGGAGGCGGTCAACGCCGTCGAGAGCAAATACCGGGCCGACTTCCTGCGCGACGTGCTCACCGGGCGGGCCGGCACGGTCGAGCGGGTCACGGCCAGGGCCAGGGCGTTCGGGTGGGACCTGTCGCGCCCCGTGACGGTGCTGGTGGCCGAGCTCGACCCCGACGGCGACGAGCGCAGCGCCCAGGACCGGCTGGTGGCCTGCTGGACGGCCGCGATCAGGCGGCACGACCCCCTGGGGGCGGTGGCGGGGTTCTCGCACGAGGTGGTGGCCGTGGTCGACGCCTCCGCCGACGTCTCCAAGGTGGCCAGGGACGCCGCCTGCGCGTTCGCCGACTCGCCGCCCGCGACGTTCTCGACCGGCACGTCCAGGCCGAGCCCGGGGGCGGAGACGCTGCCCGACGCCTACGCGCAGGCGCTGAAGGCCGCCAGGGTCGGGCGGCAGCTGCACGGGCCCGGCGCGGTCGCCCACTTCGACCAGCTCGGCGTCTACCGGCTGCTGTCGCTGGTGAACGACACCGCCGAGCTGCACGCGTTCGTACGCGAGACGCTCGGCCCGCTGGCCACCGACGACGACGCCGAGAACGCCGACCTGCGGCGCACCCTCCAGGCCCTGCTGGAGACCAACCTGAACGTGGCCGAGACGGCCAGGCGGCTGCACTTCCACTACAACACGCTGCGCTACCGGATCGGGAAGCTGGAGCGGCTGCTCGGCGGCTTCACCGACGACCCGCACCTGCGGCTCAACCTCACTCTCGCGCTCCACGTGCTGCGCATGCGCGGCATCTAGGGTGCGGGAGGGACGTCCAGGCGGCGTCTAGGCTTGGGGCCCGTGGACTTCGAACTGCGCTCTGACTTCATCCCGCTGTGCGACCTGCTGAAATACTGCGGCATCACGGAGACGGGCGGCATGGCCAAGCAGCTGATCGCCGAGGGCATGGTGCTCGTGGACGGCGAGGTCGAGCTGCGCAAGCGGGCCAAGATCCGGGCGGGCCAGGTGGTCAGCGGCGAAGGGTTCTCGATCCGGGTGGGATAGCGCGGGCCGCGGGCGCGAGTTTCTCCCTGGTTCCCGGCGTAGATTTGGCAGATCATGCCCGTGTAGGAGTGATCTCGCGGGCCTAATGTGCCCGCAACGGAAAGCGTGTCGCCGGCCCAGCGCAACGCCCGGTACAAGAGGGGCTCTCAATGGTTTTGGGATGGACCAAGCACGGTGACGGCAAGCACCTGGCCCCAGGCGAGGTGGTCAGGCCCGACGAACGGCTGAGCTGGCCCCGCATGATGGGCTTCGGCGCGCAGCACGTGATCGCGATGTTCGGCGCGACGTTCGTCTTCCCCCTGGTGATGGGGCTCGACCCCAACATCGCCGTGATGATGTCAGGCGTCTCGACGATCCTGTTCCTGCTGATCGTGAAGGGCAAGGTGCCGAGCTACCTCGGCACCAGCGCGTCCTTCGTCGGCGGCGTGTTCGCCATCAGGGCCGCGGCGGGCGGCGACACCGCGGGAGCGGACGCCATCGTGACCGGCGCCATCCTGGTCGCCGGGCTCGTGCTGGCGCTGGCCGGGCTGGCCATCCACTTCCTCGGCGTGCGGATCATCCACCGCGTCTTCCCGCCCGTGGTCACGGGCGCGGTGGTCATGCTGATCGGGTTCGGGCTGGCGTTCGTGGTGGCGGACACGTACTGGCCGCAGGACCACTGGGTCGCCCTCGTCACGATGCTGATCACGTTCGTGGTGATCGTGTTGTTCAAGGGGTTCATCGGGCGGATCGGCGTGCTGGTGGGGCTCGTCGCCGGGTTCGTGCTGTCGTGGGTGCTGGACAGGGTGGCCGGGCCGATCACGTCGGTGCTGCCTGGCGCCAACCTGCGCGACGCCTCCGGGGCCGCCTGCGAGGCCGAGGGCACGTACTGCGTGGCGACGGCTTTCCCGCACGACCGGGTCGACTTCGAGCCGGTGGCGCAGGCCGCCTGGATCGGGCTGCCGGAGTTCCACGGGCCCGACTTCAAGACCTCCGCCGTGCTGCTGGTGCTGCCCGCGGTCATCGCGCTCATCGCCGAGAACGTCGGCCACGTCAAGGCGGTCGGCGAGATGACGGGCACCGACGTCGACCCGTACGTCGGCCGCGCCGTCGCCGCCGACGGCGTCACCACCGCGCTCGCCAGCTCGGTCGGCGGCTCGCCCACCACGACGTACGCCGAGAACATCGGCGTCATGGCGGCCACCAAGGTCTACTCCACGGCCGCCTACTACATCGCGGGGGTCATCGCGATCCTGTTCGGCCTGTGCCCCAAGTTCGGCGCGCTGATCGCGGCCACCCCCGGAGGGGTGCTCGGCGGCGTCACCGTGATCCTCTACGGCATGATCGGGTTGCTCGGCGCAAAGATCTGGATCGAGAACCGGGTGGATTTCGCCGACCCCGTGAACATGGTTCCGACCGGGGCGGGCATCATCCTGGCCATCGGACCTGTGCAGCACTTCATCGGGGGCGACTTCACCTTGGAGGGCATCGCGCTCGGCACCATCGTGGTGCTGGGCGGCTACCACCTGCTGAGGGCCATCGCCGGGCCCGCCCCCGGACGGGCCCCCGAGCAGGCCGGGAGCGGGCCCGCGTGAAGCCGCCGCCGTTCACCTACCACGCGCCCCGCGACGTCGGCGCGGCGCTGCGCACGCTCGCGCAGGTGCGCGGCAAGGTCCTGGCCGGCGGGCAGAGCCTGATCCCCCTGATGAACATGCGGCTGGCAGCTCCCGAGCATCTCGTCGACATCAACCGGATCGGCTCCCTGTCCGCGGTCGACGCGAGCCCGGCGGGCGTCAGGGTGGGCGCGCTGGTCAGGCACTCCGATGCCGAGCACGCGGGCGCGCATCCGCTGCTCACCCGGGCCCTCAGGCTCGTCGCCCACCCGGTGATCCGCAACCGGGGCACGGTGGTGGGCAGCCTCGTGCACGCCGACCCGGCCGCCGAGCTGCCCGCCGTGCTGGCGGTGCTGGACGGCACGGTCAGGGTGGCCCGGTGGGACGGGCGGGCCGTCGAGCGCGACGTGCCGGCGCGGGAGTTCTTCACCGGGCCCCTGGAGTCGGCGGTCCAGCCGGGCGAGCTGGCCGTGTCGGCGTATTTTCCCGCGCTCGGGCCTCGCACCGGCACCGCCTTCGAGGAGGTGGCCCGCAGGCACGGCGACTACGCGCTGGCCGGGGTCTGCGCCGTGGTCACGCTGGACGACGACGCGCGCGTCACCGCCGCCAGGGTCGCCTGCGTCGGCGTCGGCCCCGTGCCCGTCGTCGTGGACGTGACCGCCGCGTGCGAGGGCGCGGACGGCGCCGAAACGGACAGCGCGGGAACGGGCGGCGAGAGAGCGGACCAGGGCTGGGCGGACGCGGCGCGGGCCGTACAGGAGGAGACCGAGCCCGAGAGCGACGTGCACGCCTCGGCCGCCTACCGGCGGCACCTGGTGGGCGTGCTCGCCGAGCGGGCGCTGCGCAACGCGGCGAGGGAAGGGACGGCCGCCCGTGGAGCATGAGATCACGCTCGTCGTGAACGGCGCCACCAGACGGGTGGAGGTGCCCGCCCGCCGGCTGCTGTCCGACTGCCTGCGCCACGACCTGGGCCTGACCGGCACCCACGTGGGCTGCGAGCACGGCGTCTGCGGCTGCTGCACGGTGCTGCTCGACGGCCGGCCCGTACGGTCGTGCCTGACGTTCGCGGTCACCGTGGACGGACAGGAGATCACCACCGTCGAAGGGTTGGCCCGCGAGGGAGCGACGAGGGAAGGCGGCGGATCCGAGCGACCGAGCCGCATCCACGAGGTGGAGGCCGTGGACACAGCGCTGTCGCCGGTGCAGCGGGCCTTCGCGGAGTGTCACGGGCTGCAGTGCGGGTTCTGCACGCCCGGGTTCCTGTGCACGGTCACCGCGTTCCTCAGGGACAACCCGGCGCCGTCGGACGACGAGATCGTGGAGGGCATCGCGGGCAACCTGTGCCGCTGCACCGGCTACCAGAACATCGTCAAGGCCGTCCACCGGGCCGCCGAGCTGCTGGCGGAGGAGAGATGACGACGAGGTTGTTCGGCGAGCCCGTGCAGCGGCGCGAGGACCCCAGGCTGCTCACCGGGCAGGGACGCTACCTCGACGATCTCGGCCGTGACGCGCTCGCCGTCGCCTTCGTCCGCTCGCCGCACGCCCACGCCCGCGTCCGCGACATCGACGTGACGCCCGCCCTCGACGTGCCGGGGCTCATGGCGATCTACACCTGGGAGGACCTGCCCGAGCGGGTGGGCAGGGCGCTCCCGCTGCTGATCCCGCACCCGGCGCTCACCCACGGCCGCACCGCCTACCCGCTGGCCCGCGACGTCGTCAGGCACGTCGGCGAGCCGGTCGTCATGGTCGTGGCGAGCGACCGGTACGCCGCCGAGGACGCCTGCGCGCTCATCGAGGTCGGCTACGAGCAGCTCAAGCCGGTCGTCGGCCTGGAGGAGGCCGTGCAGGGGGCCGCGCTCGTGCACGAGGACGTGCCGGGCAACGTCGGAGCCCACCTCGTCCAGGAGGTCGCGGCGGCCGACGGGCGCGGCGCCGGCGAGGCGATCGAGGCCGCGCCGCACACCCTCGCCTTCCGCCTCGACATCGAACGCAGCGCCAGCACGCCCCTGGAAGGCCGCGGCGTGTACGCCCGCTGGGACGGCAGGGACCTGCGCGTCTACTCCAGCACCCAGACCTCCACCAGCGTCCGCATGGCCGTCGCCGCCACGCTCGGCCTGCCGCTGCCGCAGGTCGAGGTGATCGCGCCCGACGTGGGCGGCGGTTTCGGCGTCAAGATCGTGCACCCGTGGCCCGAGGAGATCCTCGTGCCGTGGGCCGCCATGACGCTGGGGCGCGAGGTCAAGTGGACGGAGGACCGCAGGGAACACTTCATCTCCTCCGCCCACGAGCGCGCCCAGATCCAGCACGTACGCGTCGGCTTCGACGACGACGGCCGCGTCCTCGGGCTGGACGTGACGATCCGGCATGACCACGGCGCCTACACGCCCTACGGCATCATCGTGCCGATCGTGACCTCCACCCAGCTGCTGGGGCCGTACAAGATCGGCGCCTACCGCGTCGAGTTCACCTCCCTCTACACCAACACCGTGCAGGTCACCCCCTACAGAGGAGCGGGCAGGCCGCAGGCCGTGTTCTGCATGGAGCGGACCATGGACAAGATCGCCCGGCACCTGGGCAAGGACCGCGCGGAGGTGCGGGCGGTCAACTTCATCGGGCCGGACGAGTTCCCGTACGACCAGCGCATGACCTTCCAGGACGGACGCCCGCTGATCTACGACAGCGGGAACTACCCCGAGATGCTCCGCATGGTCAAGGAGCTGATCGGCTGGGACGAGCACGAGAGGCGTCCCGGCCGCGGCATCGGCCTCGGCTGCTACGTCGAGGGCACCGGCGTGGGCCCCTACGAGGGCGGGCACGTGCAGATCACCTCCGACGGCCGGGTGCACGTCTCCACCGGGCTCACCTCGCAGGGGCAGGGGCACGAGACGGTGTTCGCCCAGATCGCCGCCACCGAGCTGGGCGTGCCCATCGAGCGGGTGAGCGTGGTCACCGGCGACACGCGCAGGTTCGGTTACGCGGTCGGCACGTTCGCCTCCCGGGCGGCCGTCATGAGCGGCAACGCGATCGCGCTGGCGTGCAGGAAAGTCCGCGAGAAGGCGCTGCGCATCGCCGCCGACGCGCTGGAGGCCGACCCGGCGGACCTGGCGATCGACGACGGGATGGTGCACGTGGCGGGGGCGCCGTCGGCGTCGATCCCGCTGTCCACGGTGGCCGTGCTGGCCAACCCGCTGCGCTACGCCTTCGACGACGAGGCGGCCAAGGCGACCCAGTTCTCCGGCACGGCCTCCCCCGACCGGCCGCCGGTCGCCGAAGGGGAGGAACCGGGCCTGGAGGGGCGCGACTACTACTCGCCGATCAGGTCCACGTTCGCGTCGGGCATGCACGCCGCCGTCGTCGAGACCGACCCCGACACCGCCGAGATCACGGTGGTGCGCTACGTCGTCGTGCACGACTGCGGGCGGCTGGTCAACCCCATGATCGTCGAGGGGCAGATCCACGGCGGAGTGGCGCAGGGCATCGGCGGGGCGCTCTACGAGCGCATGGTGTACGACTCGCACGGCCAGCTGGTGAACGCCTCCTTCATGGACTTCCTCATGCCGTACGCCACCGAGATACCGCACGTCGAGACCGCCCACCTGGAGACGCCCTCGCCGCTGAACCCCCTCGGCATCAAGGGCGCGGGCGAGGCCGGCGTGATCCCCGTCTCCGCGGTCATCGCCTCGGCCCTGGAGGACGCCGAGGGCATCGAGATCGACCGCATGCCCATCTCCCCGTCGGAGCTCTTCGAGCTGCGCGAACGTCACGCCGCCCTGGAATGAGGCCGGAGCTGCGCGCCCCCGGAGCGGGGCTGACCTCCTTCCCCGACGTCCCTGACGGCGTCCGCCTGATCGACCTGGCCTGGAACGCGATCACCGAGGTGCCCGGCCGGGTGGCCGGGCTCGCCTCGCTGGAGGAGCTCAGGCTCGACGGCAACCGCCTGCGTGCCCTGCCCGACCTGTCGGGGCTGACCGCGCTGCGTGCGCTGCACGTGGACGGCAACGCGCTGACGGCGGTCCCCGCCTGCCCGCCGGCCCTGGAGTCGCTCTTCCTGTACGGCAACCGCGTCCGCACGCTGCCCGGCCGCCTCGGCGGGCGGCTGCGGCACCTGTCGGCGGGCGCGAACGGGCTGACCGAAGTGCCCGGCTCGTTGTGGAGGCTGACCCGGCTGGAGTCGCTCAACCTGGCCGGGAACGCGCTCACCGAGGTGCCGGCGGCCGTGGGCGGGCTGACCGGGCTGCGCATGCTCGACCTCGGGCACAACCGGCTCACGTCCATCCCGCCCGAGCTCGGCGACCTCGCGCTCACCGACTACCTCTACCTGAGCGACAACCTGTTCACCGAGGTGCCCGCGGCGATCGGCCGGCTCGACCGGCTCGCCTACCTCAACCTGACCGACAACCGGCTCACCCGCCTGCCGGACGCGCTGGGACGGATGGCCGCGCTGGTGGAGCTGCGGCTCTACGGCAACCGCCTGGAGTCGCTGCCCGAGACGATCGGCGGGCTGACCCGGCTGCGTGAGCTGCACCTTCAGGGCAACCGGCTGACCCGGCTGCCCGCGGCCGTCGCCGAGCTGGAGGAGCTGCGGGTGCTCGACCTGCGCGACAACCTGCTCGGCAAGCTGCCGGACACGTTGCCGTCCGGACTCAGGCAGCTCGACCTGCGCAACAACCGGCTCCGGGAGCTGCCCGACCGGCTGCCTGCGCTGGACAAGCTCGATCTGCGGTGGAACAAGCTCGACGGCGAGCCCGAGGTGCTGCGCCGGCTCGCCGCGCGTGGGTGCGTGGTCCTGCGCTGAACCGGAGCGCCGGGTGGTGCGTACCTCCGCACATGACGACTTTTCCACGCTTGGCCGCTCTCGCGCTGTTGGCCGGGCTGGTCGCCGGATGCTCCTCAGGGGGCTGGAGCGACTACGTCGCAGCAGGCGCGAAGCCGCAGCCCGCGGCCCCGCTGACCGTCGAGCAGCTGTCCGCCAAGGTCGGCTGCAAGCCGAAGATGCAGGTCGAAGGAGACGATCTGCGCACCGGGTTCTGCAAGACCTCCGACGGGAGGTTCTTCGTCAACACGTTCAAGACCGAAGCGCTCAAGGACGCGTGGATGGACCAGGCGCCCGAGTACAACCCCCACCTCGTCGGACCCCGCTGGACCGTCCTCGGCCCGCTCGAGGTGCTGGAGGCCATCCAGGAGCGGCTCGACGGCGACCTGCACCTGACCGACCACCGCGTCTCGCAGACGCCCACACCTGCCTCCTGACCGTGCTGAACCCCGGAGACGCGGACCGCGTACCTCAGGGCATGACGACCCCTCCGCGCGTGGCCGCGCTCGCGCTGCTGGCCGGGCTGGTCACCGCCTGCTCCGCGGGCGACGGGAGCGGCGGCTACCTCGCCGTGGGCGCGCGGGCCGGAGCCGCGCCTCCCACCGTCGAGCAACTGTCCGCCAGGGTCGGCTGTGAGCCGCGCCTGCGGGCCGGCGGCGCCGGCGTCCGCTCAGGACACTGCGCGACCCCGGACGGCGAGTTCGTCGTGACGACGTTCGCCACGCGCGAGGGCAAGGACGCCTGGATGAGCGCCGCCCCCGCGGGCACCCCGCACCTCACGGGCGACCTGTGGACCGTCCTGTCCAGCCGCAAGGTGCTCGACCTGCTCAGCGAGCGGCTCGGCGGCGAGGTCCACATGACGGACCCGGCGACCCGGAAGATGAGGGTCGTCGGCTAGTTCCGCTCACGCGCGCGGCGCGGCCGTGGAGGCCCGTACCACCAGTTCGTGCGAGGTGCGGCGGCGGCGCGGCCGACCGGCCGGCGGGCGCAGGACGAGGTCGAGCGCCTGCTTGCCCATGCCCGCCATGGGCAGCCTGATCGTGGTGAGCGCCGGATAGACGTCGCGCGCCACCGGCGCGTCGTCGAACCCGGTCACCGAGATCTCCCCGGGCACCCGCCGCCCGCTGTTGAGCAACCAGGACAGCGCGCCCACCGCCATCGGATCGTTGAGCGCGACCACCGCCGTCAGGTCGGGGTGCGCCCGCATCAGCCTGGCCGTGGCCGCCGCGCCGCCCTCCCGGGTGAAGTCGCCGTGCACGACGGGAACGGAACGCCAGTCGAACCCGGCCGCGCCGAACGCCGTGCGCAGCCCGGCCAGGCGGTCCTCGACCGTGGTGAGGTTCGGCGGGCCGCCCAGCACGCCCAGACGGCGGTGGCCCAGGCCGATCAGGTGCCGCATGAGCGTCGCGCCGCCGGCGGCGTTGTCGGGCAGCACCGCGTCCACGGGCAGGTGGTGGCGGCCGATCACGGCGAGCCGGCCGCCCGCGGCGGTGAACGAGCGCACCTCGGCCGCCATGTCGGCGTCGGCCCCGGTGTCGGCCCCGGTGTCGGCCCCGGTGTCGGCTCCGGTGTCGGCTCCGGTGTCGGCTCCGGTGCTCCCCTGGGACGCCGCCCGGACGTAACCGGAGCCCGCCATCACGAGCAGCCTCACCCGGTGGGCCCGCAACGCGCGGATCCTGGCCAGCTCGGCCCGCGGGTCGCGCTGGGTCTGGCTGATCAGCGCCAGGTAGCCGCGGAGCTCCGTCTCGTGCAGCACGCCCCTGGCGATCTCCCCGAAATAGGGGTCGCCGACGTCGTGCACGATCAGCCCCACCATGGACACCTGACCGCCGGCGAGCGCCCGCGCGTGGCTGTTGGGCACGTAGCCGATGCGCGAGGCGACCGCCTGGACGTGGGCCGCGACCCCGGCGCTCACCCCCGTGCTGCCCGTCATGGCGCGGGACGCCGTCGCCAGCGACACCCCCGCGGCCCTGGCCACGTCGACCAGGCGGGGCGGGGACGGAACGGAAGGTCGCTCTGCCATGCGGACGAACCCCCTTGTCCGGGGCTGAATCCCGTGTAATCGTAACCGAAAGCGCTTACGAAAGCGCTTTCGCGGCGCCTCTCCTGACGGGAGCCTCCTCGATGCCACGACTTTTCAGCCGCCTAGTGATCATCTCGATGTGCGGTCTGGCGCTGACCGCCTGTGCGAAGACCGACGAACCCGGCGCCGCCCCGTCGCCCGGGCAGCAGCAGGGCCCGGTCAAGATCGGCATCTCGCTCCCGCTCACCGGCGACTTCTCCGAGCCGGGCAAGGGCATCCAGGAGGGCTACCAGGTCTGGGCGGACCGGGTGAACGCCAAGGGCGGCCTGCTGGGCAGGAAGGTCGAGCTGATCTTCCGCGACGACGCCTCCGACCCCAACCGGGTCAGCTCCGACTACGAGTCGCTCATCACGCAGGACAAGGTCGACCTGGTGTTCGGGCCGTTCTCGTCGCGGCTGGTGATCCCCGCGGCGAAGGTCGCCGAGTCGTACGGCATGGTGTTCGTGGAGCCGGCCGGGGCCGCCAAGGAGGTCTTCGAGCAGGGGTTCGAGCGGCTCTTCTACGCGGCCCCCGCGATCGCCGACGACCACTACGACTACCTGGCCGACCACCTCATCAAGCTGCCGGAGGACCAGCGGCCCAAGACGGCGGCGTACGCGAGCCTGGACGACCCGTTCGCCCAGGGCACCGCGTACGGGCTGCGCGACAGGCTGGCCGAGGCCGGGATCAAGACGGTCGTGGACGAGGTCTACCCGCCGGAGACCACGGACTTCTCGCCCATCGCCGCCAAGATCGCCGCGGCGAAGCCGGACCTCGTCGTCGGCGGCACTCAGTTCGAGGACTCCGTGGGCCTCGTGCGCGCGCTGCAGGAGCTGAAGGTGCAGCCCAAGCTGGCGGCGTTCTCGACCGGGCCGACGCTGGCGGAGTTCCCCGACGCGGTGAAGGGCGCGGCAGAGCACATCGTCTCACCCGTCGGGTGGTCGGCCGCCTCCACGTTCACCGGCAACGAGGAGATGGTCAGGCGCTACAAGGAGATGTTCGGCGGCGCGGCCAACGAGGACGCGGCCAACGGCTACACGGTCGGCCAGATCATCGAGGCCGCCGTGACCGCGGCCGGGTGCGCCGACCCGAGCAAGGAGTGCCAGGACAAGCTGACCGAGCACATCAGGCAGGGCACGTTCGACACCGTCGTGGGCCCGCTGTCCTTCGACGACAAGGGCCGGCCCGAGCAGGCGCACATGATTCAGCAGTACGTGGACGGCAGGATCGAGATCGTGCTGCCCGAGCAGGCGAAGACCGCCGACTTCGTCTACCCGAAGCAGGCATGGTGAGCCTGCTCCTGCAGGGGCTGGCCCTGGGCGTGCTGACGGGCGGGCTGTACGCGCTGCTCTCCTCGGGCCTGTCGCTGTACTTCGGCGTGATGCGGGTCGTCATGGTGGCCCATCCGGCGTTCCTGTTCCTGGCCGCCTACCTGACGTACACGGTGCACACGGTGTTCGGGGCGGACCCGTTCCTGGCCCTGCCGGTGACCGTGCCGCTCTTCTTCCTGCTGGGCGTGGCGGTGCAGCGGCTGCTCGTCGCCCGGCTGGCGCCGGAGAACGTGCCGATGATGTCGGTGCTGCTGACGTTCGGGCTCGCGTTGACGATCGAGGGGCTGCTCGGCACGTTCTACACGGGCTCCTACAAGTCGGTCAGCATGGAGTACGCGACCCGGTCGCTGACCGTCGCCGGCGTGCACCTTCCCTACGACAAGATCATCGCTTTCGCGGTCGCCGCGCTCACCCTCGGCGTGCTCTTCGCCGTGCTGGTCAAGAGCAGGTTCGGGCAGGCGCTGCGGGCCACCATCCAGCACCGTGAGGCGGCCAGGCTGGTCGGCGTCCCGACCGAGCGGGTCGCCGGCTACGGCTTCGGCGTCGGCCTGGCCACGGCCGCCGTCGGCGGGACCGTGCTGGCTCTGATCACGCCGTTCTTCCCCGCCTCCCACTGGGTGTGGATCGGCAAGCTGATGGCGATCATCGTGGTCGGCGGGCTCGGCAGCGTGGCCGGCGCGGCGCTGGCCGCCGTCCTGCTCGGCGTCGTCGAGGGAATCGTGCTCGTCACCGTGGACGCCACCTGGGCGACGATGATGTTCTACGTCTTCCTCTTCCTGACCCTGCTCGCCCGCCCGCAGGGGTTCTTCGGAGGCCGTCTTGCGCACCGCTTCTAGAGGGCTCCCGCTGCTGGCCGCCGCCCTGGCGATCGCCTACCCGTGGCTGGTGCCCAACTACTACCTGGTGTACGCGGGCGCGCTGACCGTCATGTACGCCGCCATGGCCACCTCCTGGAACCTCCTGGGCGGTTTCACCGGCTACGTCTCGCTCGGCCACTCGGCCTTCTTCGGGCTCGGCGCGTACGGCACCGGGCTGCTCGTGACCCGGCTCGACGTGCCGTGGGCGCTGGCCCTGCCGGTCTCGGCGCTGCTGGTCACCGTGTTCGCGGTGGGCGTCGGCGTGGCGGCCGTACGGGTGCGGGGCGCGTCGTTCGTGATCGTGTCGATCGCGCTCGTGTCGATGATGAACCTCGTCGTGCAGGGCTGGCGCTCTCTCACCGGCGGCTCCACCGGCCTGCAGGTGCCCTCGCCGTTCCCCGACCTGCACCGGGGCCAGACGCACATGGTCTTCTTCCACCTGTTCCTCGTGCTGCTCGGGCTCGCGCTGCTGTCCTGGTGGTACGTCTCCCGCTCCCGCTTCGGCGCCGGCCTGCGGGCCATCAGGGAGGACGAGGACAAGGCCGAGTCGCTCGGCGTGCCGACCGCGGCGTACAAGGTGGCGGCCTTCGCCTTGTCGGCCCTGTTCGTGGCGCTGGCGGGCGGGCTCTACGCGCTCTGGTTCGGCAGCCTCGACCCGATCTTCATGTTCTCCATCCTCATCGGCTCGTACATGGTGCTCATGAGCCTGCTCGGCGGCGTCCGGCATCTGTACGGCCCGCTGCTGGGCGCGCTCATCGTCGCCCCCGCCGGCGAGTATTTCCTGATCGCGCTCGGCGAGACGCAGGTGCACCTGGCCGCGACGGGCGTGCTGCTCATCCTCGTCGTGCTGTTCATGCCGGAAGGCATCCTGTCCAGGCTCACCCGGAGACGCCCAGGGCCGTCCATCCCGGAGGAGAGCGCCGGGCAGCGCCTGGAAGGAGCGGCCCGATGACCTCGCTGCGCACGGAAGGACTCACGAAGTCGTTCGGCGGCGTGCCCGCGGTGCACGACGCGACCGTCGAGCTGCGCGACGGGCGGATCAACGGCCTCATCGGGCCCAACGGCTCGGGCAAGACCACGTTCTTCAACCTGGTCACCGGCATGATCAGGCCCGACTCCGGGTTGGTGCTCTACCGCGGGCGCGACCTCACCCGCCACGCGCCGCACCGGATCGCGCACGCGGGCATCGGCCGCACCTTCCAGCTCTGCCGGGTCTTTCCGCGCCTGACCGTGCTGGAGAACATGCTGGTCGCCGTCCGCCGTACCCGCCTGGGCGAGCTGCTGGCCGGGCTGCACGACAAGGGCGAGGCCGAGCGGGCCCGCCACTGGCTGCGCCGCATGGGCATCGAGCATCTGGAGCACGCCGAGGCCCGTGACCTGTCGTACGGACAGCAGAAGCTGCTCGAACTGGCCGCCGTGCTCATGGCCGAGCCGGACCTGGTGCTGCTCGACGAGCCCGCGGGCGGCGTCAACCCGGCGCTGATCGACCGCATCGTCACTCTCGTACGCGAGCTGAACGCCGAGGGCCGTACCTTCCTCGTCGTCGAGCACAACATGGACATGGTGATGGGCATGTGCGACCACGTGATCGTCTTCGACCGCGGCGCCCCGATCGCGGCGGGCCCGCCCTCGGCGATCAAAGAGGACCCCCGGGTGCTGGAGGCGTATCTCGGTGTCTGAGGTCCTGCTCGCCCTGGAGAACGTCGTGGCCGGGTACGGCAGGGCGGCGCCGGTCCTGCGCGGCCTGACCGTCACCGTGCGCGCCGGCGAGGTCGTCTGCCTCGTCGGGCCCAACGGCGCGGGCAAGTCCACCGCGCTCAAGGTCGCGAGCGGCCTGCTCACGGCCAGGTCGGGCCGGGTGCTGCTTTCGGGGGAGGACGTGGCGGGCCTGTCGCCGCAGCGGCTGCTCGGCCGCGGGCTGGCCCACGTGCTGCAGGGGCACAGCGTCTTCCGCGAGATGACGGTGGCGGAGAACGTGCGGCTCGGCGGCTACACCGTCCGCGACCAGGCCGTGCTGAACGCCAGGATCAAGGCCGTGAAGGAGTTGTTCCCCGTCGTGGCCGAACGGTGGGGGAGCGTGGCCGGGCTGCTGTCGGGCGGTCAGCAGAAGCAGGTCGAGTTCGCCCGCGCTCTCATGCTGGAGCCGGCCGTGGTGCTGCTCGACGAGCCGTCGATGGGGCTCGACCCGCGCAACACGCAGATCGTGTTCGACCAGATCGACCTCATGCGCGGGGCCGGCGTGGCGGTGCTGCTGGTGGAGCAGAACGCGCGCAGGGCGCTGGAGATGGCCGACGTCGGGTGCGTGCTCGACCTCGGCCGGGTGCACGTCTCCGGTCCCGCGCGGGAGCTGGCGGCCGACCCGCGGCTCGGCCGCCTCTACCTCGGCGGAGTGCCCTCTGACCGCACGGCCGGTGATGCGGCTAGGCCGCGCCCACCCGGACCCGCTTCCTGAAGACCCAGTACGTCCACCCCTGGTAGACCAGGATGAACGGCAGCGTGACCAGCCCGATCCAGCTCAGCATCGTCAGCGTGTAGGCGCCGGAGGCCGCCTCTGCCAGCGTCAGCCCCGGCAGGGGCCGCGCGTGCAACCGCACGAAGACGGCCAGCGCGGTCAGCACGATGGCGCCCGCCGTGGCCGCGAACGCCCAGCCCTCCCTGCGGCGCCAGATGAGCGCCGTGGCCGCCGCCAGCGCCCCCATGGCGGCCAGCGCGGGCGGCGTGCCGAGGCC
This sequence comes from Nonomuraea sp. K271, assembly GCF_009908215.1. Taxonomy (NCBI): domain Bacteria; kingdom Bacillati; phylum Actinomycetota; class Actinomycetes; order Streptosporangiales; family Streptosporangiaceae; genus Nonomuraea; species Nonomuraea sp. K271. The sequence goes on from NZ_JAAAHR010000123.1 coordinate 26,493, forward strand.
CGACAGGGCGAACACGGCCACGGGGACGGCCACGGTGCTCGCGGCCATGGCGGCGGCGCGGGCGCGGCGGCGTACCGGGCCGGTGGTCTTCAGCGCCAGGAACACGGCGCCGTGCAGGACGCACACCGCCAGCGTGAACGCGCCTCCGAGCAGGGCGGCGAGCGGGCGGCCGAACAGCAGTCCGGCGAAGATCGCGCCCCACAGGAACGCCGGGAGCGCGCTGCCCGCCACGATGCCCGCGTCGCACCAGCGCGGGGAGGTGACCTTGCCGCGCCACTCCAGGCCGACGCCGCGCACGATCAGCCCGGCCAGGACGAGCGTGACCGGCAGGTAGAAGGAGCTGAACACACCCGCGTACCAGGCGGGGAACGCGGCGAACATGGCGCCCACCGCGGTGATCAGCCACACCTCGTTGCCGTCCCACACCGGGCCGATGGTCTGCAGGCTCTGGCGCCGCTCCGCGGCGTTCCTCCCGACGAACGGGGCCAGCATCCCGACGCCGAAGTCGAAGCCCTCCAGCACGAAGTAGCCGGTCCACAGGAAGGCGATGATGACGAACCACAGATCGATCACTGTCCGCTCCTCAGTACATCAGCGACGGTTCGGGCTGCTCGGCCGGGGCGGCGGGCCGCCGCTCCTCCTCGGCGCCCCCGCGGACGTGCCGGGTGAGGAGCACGACCTCGGCGACGGCGAGCGCGCCGTACAGCAGCGTGAAGACGGTCAGCGAGATGGCCACCTCGGTCAGGCTCACGCCGGGCGACACGCCGGCGGCGGTCAGCAGCTCGCCCGCGACCGTCCACGGCTGGCGGCCGATCTCGCTGAGCAGCCAGCCGGCGGTCACCGCGGTGAGCGGCAGGGGCAGGGCCCACAGGAACGCCCGCGCCAGCCACCTCGGCATGTCGCGCCTCCCGCGGGTCAGCCAGAGACCGAGCACCGACAGCCCCACCGTGGCCATCCCGAACCCGATCATCACCCGGAACGACCAGAACACGACCGGCTGGTTCGGCCGGTAGTCGCCCGGGCCGAACTCCTGCTCGAAGCGCCGCTGCAGGTCCTCGGTGCCCTGGACGGTGGCGCCCGGGTCGTTGGTGGACAGGAAGCTCAGCAGGGCGGGGATCTCGACGCCGGGGGCGACGCTGAAGGCCGCGCCCGCGGTGTCGCGCTCCAGCCCTTCGGCGGAGGCCAGCTTCATGGGCTGCTGCTCGTACATCAGCTTGGCTGACATGTCGCCCGTGCCCGCGACGACGGCCCCCGCGATCGCGGTCATGACCAGCGCGCCCCGTGCGGCACCGCGCCACATGCCCGCGCGCGTGCGCAGCAGCCAGTATCCGCTCACGGCCAGCACGAAGCCGCCCGCCACGACGAACGCCGCCCCTACCACGTGGGGCACCTGGGCCAGCGCCGTCGAGTTGGTCAGCACCGCCCACAGGTCGGTCATCCTGGCCTTGCCGTCGACGACCTCGTAGCCGACGGGGTGCTTCATCCAGGCGTTGGCGGCGAGGATGAAGTAGGCCGACACGTTGGACCCGATGGCGGCCGCCCAGATGCACGCCAGATGCGCCTTCTTCGGCAGCCGGTCCCAGCCGAAGATCCACAGTCCCAGGAATGTGGACTCCATGAAGAAGGCCAGCAACGCCTCCATCGCCAGGGGTGCTCCGAAGACGTCCCCGACGAACGTGGAGTATTCACTCCAGTTCATCCCGAACTGGAACTCCTGCACGATGCCGGTCACCACGCCCATGGCGAAGTTGATGAGGAACAGCTTGCCGAAGAACTTCGTGAGCCGCAGGTAGTGCTCCTTGCCCGTGCGGTGCCAGGCCGTCTGCAGGGCCGCCACGAAGACGCCCAGGCCGATGGTCAGCGGCACGAACAGGAAGTGGTACACGGTGGTCACCCCGAACTGCCACCGTGCGAGGTCAAGTGCGTCCATCGTCTGCGTCGACTCCCTGAGCTCTACAAGCTGTAGTACATCTACTTGCAGTAGTACTACAAGCTGTAGAGCAATGGGGTGCGACCTTGGTCACAGTCCTTCTCCCGTCTGGCAGGTGTTGCCCTTATCCGGCCTGGTCGCCGCCGCCTAAAGTTGCTCCATGAAAGTGGGTGGCAGCGCCGTGATCGGCGTTCAGAGGGACCAGGTGTGGACGGCGCTCCAGGATCCGGCGGTGCTGGTGCGGACCATTCCGGGGTGCGAGCGCCTGGAGGAGTCGGGACACGACACGTACCGGATGACGGTCAACGCGGGAGTCGCGTCCATCAAAGGGGTCTACCAGGGTGAGGTGGCGCTGACGGACCCGCTCGCGCCCGAGAGCTTCACGCTCAGGGCCCGCGGGCAGGGCGCGCCGGGCACGGTCGACGCGACCGTCATGGTACGCCTGACCGAGATCGACGGCGGGACCCGCGTGGACTACGACGCCGACGCCGTGATCGGCGGGATGATCGGCGGGGTCGGGCAGCGCATGCTCGGATCGGTGGCCAGGCGGACGGCGGGCGAGTTCTTCTCGGCCGTCGAGGAACACCTCCTCGCGCCGGCCCCCACGGCCGACACCGCCACAGATGATTCAGGTGGGCCGGGCGTCCCCGAGCCGGAGGCCGCGACGGTGGGCGCCGTCCGGCCGGCGGGGGCCGTCCACGAGCGTCCCGCCAAGGCGCGCACGGAGACACGGCCGTGGGTGATGCTGGCGTCGTTCGGCATGGGCGCGGGCGTGGCGGTCGGCGGTGTCGTGCTGGGCTGGCTGCTCGGCCGCGGCTCCCGCCGCCGCACTCCCTGACTCCGGCCCGAACCGCCACCTCCCTCGGCC